>BEHO01000041.1 GCA_002898915.1 bacterium HR12 | reverse complement strand
CCCTCGGCGGCGAGGTCGCGGCCAGCGGTCAGCGCGAGTACGGAGGCACGCGCCTGCACGTGCTCGAGCGCGGGACGCTCCTCGCGGACCTGGAGGCGGAGGAGACCGTGTGGATGAGCCACGGTGACGCGGTGACGGTGGCACCGCAAGGGTTCCGCGTCACGGCCCGGACCGAGGTCACGCCGATCGCGGCGATGGAGGATCCCGAGCGCGGCCTCTACGCCGTGCAGTTCCACCCCGAGGTGGCCCACACGCCGAAGGGGACGGCGATCATGAAGCGCTTCCTCTACGACGCGTGCGGCCTGCTGCCGGAGTGGACGCCGGCGAACGTGATCGAGCGGAGCGTGGCCGCGATCCGAGCGCAGGTCGGCGGGGAGAAGGTGCTCTGCGCGCTCTCCGGTGGGGTGGACTCCGCCGTGGCGGCCCTCCTCGTGCACAAGGCGGTGGGGGACCGGCTGACCTGCGTCTTCGTGGACACCGGGCTGCTCCGCGAGGACGAGCCCGAGCAGGTGGAGGAGACGTTCGGGCGGCACTTCCGGGTGCCGCTCGTGCACGTGAAGGCCGCCGACCGGTTCCTCGCCCGCCTCGCGGGCGTGACCGACCCGGAGGAGAAGCGCAAGCGGATCGGCGAGGAGTTCATCCGGGTGTTCGAGGAGGTGGCCCGGGAGCACGCCGACGCGCGCTTCCTCGTCCAGGGCACCCTCTACCCGGACGTGATCGAGTCGGGCTCGCGCACCGCGGCGAGGATCAAGAGCCACCACAACGTCGGCGGGCTGCCCCCGGACATGCGGTTCGAGCTGGTGGAGCCGCTCCGCGACCTGTTCAAGGACGAGGTGCGAGCCGTCGGGGCGGCCCTCGGCCTGCCCGAGGAGATCGTCCACCGCCAGCCGTTCCCCGGCCCGGGCCTCGCCGTGCGCATCGTCGGCGAGGTCACCGCGGAGAACCTCGCGCTCGTGCGCGCCGCGGACGCCATCGTGCGGGAGGAGATCCGCCGAGCCGGCCTCGAGCGCGGCACGTGGCAGGCCTTCTGCGTCCGCCTGGCCGGCGTGCGGAGCGTCGGGGTGATGGGCGATGGACGGACGTACCAGCACCCGGTCATCCTCCGCGCGGTGACGAGCGAGGACGCGATGACGGCGGACTGGGCGAGGCTGCCCTACGACGTGCTGGACCGCATCACGAGCCGGATCGTCCGCGAGGTTCCCGGGGTGAACCGGGTCGCCTACGACGTGACGAGCAAACCGCCCGGCACGATCGAGTGGGAATGAGCGGGGTCCGCGCGCTCCTCGTGTCGAGCACGGTCGACGGGGAGGACCGGGCCAGGGAGCTCGCGAGCGCCCTGGTGGAGGAGGGGCTCGCCGCGTGCCTCCCCGCCTACCTCGCCTGGCTCGCGGACGCGACGGCCTGACCTCACGCCCCCGCGGGACGCAGGAGGATGAAGACGCGGATGCCGGAGGGAGGGAGCGGACCCTCGTGGGCGATGGAGAAGCCGTGCCGCTCGTGGAAGCGGAGGTCTCGCTCGTTCATGGTCTCCAGGTAGCAGGGGAGGCCGTCCCGATCGGCGCGGGCCAAGCCCTGCGCGGGTCCGCCATGAAGGCGTGGGTGAGCACGCTCGCGGCCTCCCGGGTCCGCCACGCCGGGAGCCGACCGATGACGGTGGGCTCCACGGGACCAGTATGCCGTCGCGGGTCGCCGACGCGACCGGCCGGCTCTCAGTCCTGCGTCGCCGCTCGGACCGCGGCGACCACCGCGGGGAGGACCTCGTGGAGGTCGCCCAGCACGACCCAGTCGGCGTGCGCGATGATCGGCGCCTCGGGGTCCTCGTTGACCACGAGCAGACGCTTGGCGCCCCGACACCCCACCATGTGCTGGGTCGCCCCGCTGATCCCGCACGCGATGTAGAGGTCCGGCGCGATCCGGGTCCCCGTCTGGCCGATCTGCTCGGCGTGGGGCCGCCAGCCGGCGCTCGTCACGACCCGGGAGCAGCCGACGGCCCCGCCGAGGAGCCCGGCGAGCTCCTCGAGGACGCGGAAGCCCTCGGGTCCGCCGACGCCTCGTCCGCCCCCCACGACCACCTTGGCCTCGGCGAGCGACACGCCGCCCCGGTCGGGCTCCACCCGGTCGATCACCCGGACCCGGAACGCCTCCTCGGGTACGGGCGGGGCGAAGGGGCGGACCTCGGGGTCCGCGGGGGCCGGGGCCGGCTGGGCTTGGACGGCGTGGAGCGCGACGGAGCAGAGGATGGTGGGACCGTCCGCCTCCGCCTCCTCCAGGACCGTTCCGCCCCATCGCTGACGGAGCACCACGGTGGGCTCCCCCGGCGAGATGTCCACGCAGTTCGCGACCATGGGGAGGTCGAGGGCGGCGGCGGCGTGGGCGAGCGTCTCGTGGCCGCGATCGGTCCCGGGCGAGAGCACGAGCTTCGGTGAGGCGGCGCGGACGGCCTCGGCGAGGGCGGCGCCCCACGCCTGGGGCGCGTAGGGGCCGTCGAGGCCGTCGCCCTCCGCGACGTGGACGACGGCCGGACCGTGGACGCCGAGCGCCTCGGCCGCGGCTCGACCCGCGCGCCCCACCACGAGTGCCTCGAGCGGCCACCCGGTCCGCTCCGCCAGCGTGCGGCCCAGCGTCAGCGCCTCGAGGGAGGCGTCGTCGGGCGCGCCATCTCGGTGATCGACGTACGCGAGGATCATCCTCCGGCCCTCCTCCTCACCGCACGAGCCCGAGGCTCCGTAGGACCTCCACGACCTTGGGAGCGGCCTCCGGCCCGTGCCCCAGGATCTCAGCCTGCTCCTTCCGCTCCGGCGGGAGCACGAGCCGGCGCTTGCGCACGCGGCCCCCCGTCCGCTCCGGCGCGACGCGGTGGATCTCCTTCTTCTTCGCCCTGATCCGCCCGGGCACCGAGGGGTAGCGCGGCAGGTTGATGCCCTCCTTCACCGTGAGCACCGCGGGCAGGGGAGCCTCGACCACCTCCCACCCGCCGTCGGGCGCCTCTCGGCGGACGACGGCGGTGCCATCGCGGAGCTCCAGGGCCTTGGCCCCGGCGACGCACGGTCGCCCCAGGGCGTGCGCCACGCGGATCCCCACCTGGTGGTCGGCGGTGTCGGCCGCCTCGTTCCCGAACAGGAGCAGGTCGAAGGGCCCTCGATCGGCCTCCAGCCCCGCGACCGCCCCGGCGATCGCCCTCGCCGTCTCCTCCGGGTCCCACTCGGAGCCGTCGGTCTCGAGGAGGACGGCGTCGTTCACCCCGACGGCCAGGGCGTCCCGGAGCTGCTCCTCGGCCGCCGCCGGGCCGAGCGTGAGGACCGTGCTCGTGCCGCCGTGCGCCTCGACGATGCGGACGGCCCCCTCGACCGCGCACTCCTCATGGGGGCTCACGGTCCAGCCGGAGAACCGGGTGTCGATCTCCTGTTCGTCGGGGGTGAGCGTGATCTTCCCGCCCGTCGTCGGCACGCGCTTCACGCAGACCAGCACGTTCACCGCCTCACCTCACGCCTTCATCCGCGCGTTCTCGGGGTCGAACAGCGGCCGGTTCCCGACGACCGCCACCGTCACGGGGTACCGCTCGCCGAAGTACTCCACGGCGAGCTGCGCGCCTTCCTGGGCGTGCTCGCGCGGGAGGTAGGCGAGCATGATGTGGGTGCCGACCGAGGGTCCCGACCCCGCGCTCGTGACGTAGGAACGACGGCCGAGTCCGTCCTCCAGGGGCCGCCCGTCGCGCGTGAGGACCGGCTCCCGGCCGAGCATGTAGCGCTTCACCCCCGAGGACGACGTCGGGTCATCCAGGGTGAGCGTGCAGAGGATCGCGGCCGGCTCCGACTCGCGCTGACGGAGGTAGGCGTCCCTCCCGAGGAACGGGGCGTCCTTGACGGCCCGTCGGGCGAGCCCCGCCTCCACCAGCGTGTACTCCATCTCGAGCTCGTTCCCGTAGGCCCGGTAGCATTTCTCGAGCCGGGCCGTCGTCCCGTACACGCCGATCCCCACCGGGACCATGCCGTGGGGCTGTCCGGCCTCGAAGAGCACGTCCCACAGGCGGGCGCCCTGCTCCATCGGGCAGTAGAGCTCCCAGCCGAGCTCGCCGACGTAGGAGATCCGCGAGGCGAGCGCGCGGACCCCGTCGATCTCGATGGGCCGGCAGGTGCCGAAGGGGAACCCCGCGTTCGAGACGTCGTCGGCGGTGACCGAGGCCAGCACGTCGCGGGCCCGCGGGCCCCACAGGCCGAGGGTGCACCAGGCGGAGGTCACGTCGGAGAGCTGGGCCGAGCCGTCCTCGGGCAGGTGGTCCACGAACCACTTCCGGTCCCTCGGCCCGTCGAGCCCTCCGGTGACGATCCGGAACCGGTCCTCGCCGAGGCGCATCACGGTGAGGTCGGCCTTGATCCGCCCCGCCTCGTTCAGCAGCGGCGTGTAGACCACCCGGCCGACCGGCACGTCCATCGGCTGGACGCACATCCGCTCCATGAAGGCGAGGGCGCCGGGCCCGGTGACGTCGAAGATCGCGAACGCGGACAGGTCCACGATCCCCACCCGGTCCCGCATCGCGAGGTGCTCGGCGTTGATGATCGGCGACCACCACCGGGACTCCCACTCGGCCTCCCGGGGCATCACGCGGTCGCCGTACTCCTCGAGCAACGGCTCGTTGGAGGCGTACCAGAACGGGCGCTCCCATCCGGCCGCCTCGAAGAACACCGCCCCGAGCTCCCGCTCCCGGGCGTGGAACGGGGAGAGGCGCACGTCCCGGTTGGAGCTCCACTGCTCCATGGGGTGCACGATGCCGTACGTCTTGTTGAAGCCCTCCGAGCACCTCGCCACGATGTGGTGCTTCGTGCGCTGGTGGTCGTAGAAGCGGCTGACGTCGGACTGGTGGGGATCGATCTCGGGGTTCCCGTCGGTCATCCACTCGGCGGCGATCCGACCGAAGCCGGGTCCCTCCTTCACCCAGATCGCCGCGACGGACCAGAGCCCCTTCACCTCCGGGGTCTCTCCCACGAGCGGCATGCCGTCCGGCGTGAGCGCGATCAGCCCGTTGATCGCGTACTTCACCCCGACCCGCTCGTCCCCGAGGATCTCGGGGAACAGCTCCAGGGCGTCCTCCATCTGCGGGTCGAAGTCCTCCTTGGTGAACGGCAGCTCGGTCGGGGAGAGCACGGCCTCCTCGATCGAGGGGATCTCGTCGGGCTCGACGAGGATCGGGCGGTGCGCGTAGGAGCCGATCTCGAACTCGCTCCCGTGCTGCCGCTCGTACATGTTCTTGTCCACGTCGCGGACGATCGGGAACGCGATCTCGCCGACGGTCTCCTCGAAGCGCGCCACGGGACCCACGTCGATCATCTGGTGGACGGCGGGGGTGAGCGGGATCGAGGCGCCGGCCATCCGGGCGATCCGGGGGCTCCAGACCCCGCAGCAGACCGCCACGAGCTCGGCGCGGATGTCGCCGCGGGTCGTCCGGACCCGTCGGACGCGGCCCCGCTCCACGTCGATCCCCAGGACCTCGGTGTTCGGCGAGATCGTGAGGGCACCGAGCCGCTCGGCCTCCTCCCGCATCAGCGTGCCGGCTCGGAGCGAGTCGACGACGCCCACCCCCGGCGTGTAGAAGCCGCCCAGGATCACCTCCTCGTTGATGAAGGGGACGAGGTCCTTCACCTGGGCGGGTGTGAGCAGCTCGACCGGCTCGACGCCCCAGGACTTCGCGGAGGCCACGCGACGCTTCAGCTCCTCCATCCGCTCGGGTGTCCGGGCCACCTCGATGCCGCCGCACTCGGTGAACACCCCGAGCTCCTTGTACTGCCGGACGCTGTCCAGCGTGACCTTGGTCATCTCCTTGTTGTGGTCCACGAGGAAGATGAAGTTCGACGCGTGGCCGGTGGAGCCACCCGGGTTCGGGAACGGCCCCTTGTCCAGGAGGACGATGTCCCTCCAGCCGAGTCGGGCGAGGTGGTAGGCGACGCTGTTGCCGACGATCCCCCCGCCGATCACGACGACCCGTGCTTCATCCGGCAATTCGGGCATGGTGTTGCCTCCTCCTTCCTCTCGAGACCTCGACCCCCGACGCCACTCGCTCCGGGGACGCGGATCGGCTCATCCCTTGGGGATCTCCTTCTTCGGGTCCCAGTGCGGCATCGGGACGACCACCGCGCGGACCCGCCCGCTCCTCGGCGTCTCGACCTCGAGCTCCGTGCCGAGGTCGGTGAACGCGATCGGCAGCATCGCGTACCCGATGTTCTTCTCCAACCGGGGCGACCAGCAGGCGCTCGTGACCTTCCCGACCTTCCGTCCGTCGACGTAGACGGGGAAGAAGTCGATCATCTCGTTGTCGATGTAGCTGCCGAGCGGCTCGCCCTCGATGTCGACGCCGACCAGCTTGCGCCTGACCCCCTCCTCCTTGATCCGCTTGAGGGCGGCCTTGCCCATGAAGTCGGCCTCCTGGTCGAGGTCGACCATCCAGGTGTAGTGGTAGCCGACCTCGAAGGGGTTGTTGTCGTACCACATGTCCGCGCCGAAGGCGAGGATGCCTCCCTCGATCCGGCGGATGTGGCAGGGGCCGATCACCTCCAGGCCGTGGGGCCTCCCGGCCTCGAGCACCTTGTTCCACAGCTCCTCGCCGTGGAGCGAGGCATCGTGGAGGTAGATCTCGTAGCCCACCTCGCCGGTGTAGCCGGTGCGCGACACGACGACCCGCAGCCCGTCGAGCTCGGCCTCCATCAGCCCGTAGTAGGGGATGTCCAGGATCTTCTCGCCGAACAGGTCCACCATCACCCGCTTCGAGTTCGGGCCCTGGACCTGGACCGGCGCGACGTCGATCTCCCGGACCGTCACGTCCATCCCCTTGGCCGCCGCGATCCCGAGCGCGTAGAGGTTCACGTCGGAGTCCGCGAGCGACAGCCAGAACTCGTCCTCCGCGATCCGGAGCAGGACCGGGTCGTTGAGGATCCCGCCGTCGGGGGCGATGACGAAGACGTACTTGCACTGCCCGACCGCGCACTTCGTGAGGTCCCGCGGCACGATCATGTTCGCCAGGTCGAACGCGTCGGGACCCTTGATCTGGATCTGCTTCTCGACGCCCACGTCCCAGAGCGTCACGTTGTTCACGAGGTGCCAGTACTCCTCGATGGGATCGCCGTAGTGCCGGGGGTGGTAGGTGTGGTTGTAGACGCTGTAGCGCTTCACCCCGTGCTTGCGCGAGGCGTAGAAGTACGGCGACTTCCGGATCCGCGTGTAGAGCAGGATCCCCGGGTCCTCCTCAACGGGCAACGGATTCCCTCCTTTCGACGTAACCCATCCGACGGGAGATCTCGGCTGCGGCCAGGCGGACGCTCCGGCCGAGCCGGGGGATGCGCGCCGGCGTCACCCGGTACGCGGGCCCCGACACGCTGATCGCCGCGACCACCTCGCCGTCCGCGCGT
The DNA here is from genome assembly GCA_002898915.1 of bacterium HR12. Taxonomy (GTDB): domain Bacteria; phylum Actinomycetota; class UBA4738; order UBA4738; family HRBIN12; genus HRBIN12. The sequence goes on along the minus strand of BEHO01000041.1, from coordinate 593 downwards.
CGGACCGGGGCCGCGACGGCGTTGAGCCCCACCTCCAGCTCCTCGACGGTGAACGCGTAGCCCCGGGCCACCGCCTCCTCGAGCTGCCGACGGAGGGCGTCGGGATCGACGATGGTCCGTTGGGTGAGACGGGGGAGGGGCTCGGCGAGGGCCCGCTCGCGGACCTGCGGCGGCGCGTGGGCGAGGAGCACCTTCCCGCTCGAGGTCGCGTGGAGCGGCGTCCGCTTCCCCACCCAGGAGACCGAGACCACCGCCCTCGCCCCCGTGACCTGATCGATGTTCACCGCCCACCCGTCGTCCAGGAACGCGAGGTTCACGGTCTCCTCGGTCTGCGCCGCGAGGCGCTCGAGCACGGGGCGGGCCTGCGGGACGAGGTCGATCCGCCCCACCGTGGCGGCGGCCAGGCGGAGGACCCCGAACCCCAGGCGGTACTTGTCCGAGTGCGGGCTCCGCTCGACGAAGCCGTGCTCCGCGAGGGTCGCCAGGAGCCTGGACGTGGTGGCCTTGTGGACCCCGAGGCGGCGGGCGAGCTCGGTGACCCCCAGCTCGCCCCCCTCGTCCGCGAGCATCCCGAGGATGGAGAGCGCGCGTCC
>BEHO01000040.1 GCA_002898915.1 bacterium HR12 | reverse complement strand
TCTCCTCGGGGTCGAAGGTCGGATGGCGGCATCATACCGGCCGCGCCCTCGCCCCCGCGCCACCAGCCTGCCGTGCGCAGCAGCTCGGGCCGGCGAGGGCCGAGGTCAGGCCCGCTCCTCCGATCCCTCCTCTCCCTGCCCCGAGGGTTCGTAGTACCGCCGCCCGCTGAAGCGGGCCGGCCGGTACTCCTGCTCCACCACGTGTCCGGGGAAGTCGTGGGGGTACTTGTAGCCCTCGCCGTACCCGTGCTCGCGCAGGGCCGGGTGCCCGGGCTCGCGGAGGTGCAGCGGCACCGGGTCCGAGGAGGCGGCGTCCTCCTGCGCCCGCGAGAGCGCCACGAGGACGCTGTTGGACTTCGGCGCCCGGGCCAGGTAGATCGCGGCCTCCGCCAGGTTCAGTCGGGCCTCGGGCAGTCCCACGTACTCCACCGCCTGGGCCGCCGCCACGGCGACGAGGAGCGCTCGGGGGTCCGCGAGGCCGATGTCCTCGCTCGCATGGACGACCATCCGGCGGGCGATGAAGCGCGGGTCCTCCCCCGCCTCGAGCATCCTCGCCAGCCAGAACAGGGCGGCGTCGGGGTCCGAGCCCCGGATCGACTTGATGAAGGCCGAGATCACGTCGTAGTGGGCGTCCCCCTGCCGGTCGTACACGATCGCCTTCTTCTGCACGGCGTCCGCCGCGCGCTCCAGCGTGACCTCGCGCTCGCCGGCCGCGCGCGCCGCGACCACGGCCGCCTCCAGCCCGGTGAGCGCGATCCGCGCGTCGCCCCCGGCCACCTCGACGAGATGGTCGAGGGCCTCGGGGCGGACGCGGACCCCGAGCTTCCCGAGCCCCCGCTCCTCGTCGGCCAGGGCCCGCTCGAGCACCGTGCGGACCTCCTCGGGGGCGAGGGGCTCGAGGCGCAGGAGTAGGCACCGCGAGAGGAGGGGCGTCACGAGGGAGAAGTAGGGGTTCTCGGTGGTCGCCGTGATAAGCGTGATCGTCCCGTCCTCCACCGCCGGCAGGAGCACGTCCTGCTGGGCCTTGGACCACCGGTGCACCTCGTCCACGAAGAGGACCGTCCGGAACAGGCCGCCCCTGGCCCGATCCATCACCCGGCGGGCGTCGGCCACGCCCGAGGACACCGCCGACAGCTGCACGAGCTCGGCCCCCACGGCGTCGGCCAGCAGGTACGCGAGCGTGGTCTTCCCGGTCCCCGCGGGGCCCCAGAGGAGCAGCGAGGGCAGGTGCCCGGCCTCGAGCAGCTTCGTGAGGGCCCGTCCCGGCCCGATGAGGTGCGTCTGCCCCACGAACTCGTCGAAGGTCCGAGGGCGCATCCGGGCGGCGAGCGGCACCTCGGTCACGGCGCCCCTCAGCCGTAGCGCACGATGCGGTCGGGCCGGATCCGGAACCGTACGCGCACCTGACCGTCGACGGGCGTCCATGGTCTGCCGTCGTACCGACGCGAGAGCGCGTCGATGTGCGCCTCGGCCACGGGGCCCGTCTCCGCGGCGACCGCGGTCCCGGTGATCGAGATCCACCGGTAGGGATCGGCCTGCACCAGCACGGCGGCGCGCGGGTCCCGACGCAGGTTCCGCGCCTTGCGGCGGCCCTCGGCCGTGTTCACCAGCACGTGGCCGTCCTCGGCGTCGATCCACGTCACGGTGGCGTGGGGCGTGCCGTCGGGGTTCAGCGTGACGACCGTGGCGTAGTGGGGGCCGGTGAGCAGCTCCACGTCGCCCGGCGTGAGCTGCGCCATCAGGCATCACCTCCCTCTCGGTCGGCGGTCCGTTCGGGGCGCCGCGGCGGCTCGACCAGCCGCAGGCCCAGTTCCCGCAGCTGCTCCTCGGAGACGGGCGCCGGCGCCCCGGTCAGCGGGTCCTGTCCGGACTGCGCCTTGGGGAACGCGGTCACGTCGCGGATCGCCTCCTTGCCGGCCATGAGCATCACGATCCGATCGATCCCGAAGGCGATGCCTCCGTGCGGCGGCACCCCGTAGCGGAAGGCCCGGATCAGGTGTCCGAACTGCTCCTCGGTCTGCTCGGGGGTGAGCCCCAGCCGTTCGAAGACCCGGCGCTGGATCTCGGGGTCGTGGATCCGGATGCTCCCCCCGCCGAGCTCGAACCCGTTCAGCACGAGGTCGTAGCCCCGGCTGCGCGCGGCCGGCGGGTCGAGGTCGTCCGGGTCGGCGGGGGCCGTGAAGGGGTGATGGACGCTCACCCACTTGCCCTCGTCCTCGCTCCACTCGAACAGGGGCGGCTCGACCATCCAGCAGAACGCCCAGACCCCCTCGGGGATCAGCCCCAGGCGCTCGGCCAGCCGTCGCCGCAGCGCGTCCAGGGCGACGTTCGCTCGATCCGGACGGTCGGCGACGACGAGGACGAGGTCCCCCTCCCGCGCGCCGGTGGCCCGCAGGACCGCCTCGACCTCGCCCGGGGACACGTGCTTCTCCACCGGCGAGCGCACCCCCTCCGGGAGCACGGCGAACGTGACCAGCCCTCCCGCCCCGGTCTCCCGAGCGATCTGCGTGAGCTGGTCGTGCTCCTTCCGCGAGAGGGCGGCGCCCCCGGGGGCGGCGAAGCCCTTGATCACCCCGCCGTCCGCGAGGGCCGCGGCGAACACCCGGAACGAGGTCCCCGCGAAGGCCGGCCCGAGGTCGACGAGCTCCATCCCGTAGCGGAGGTCGGGCTTGTCGGTCCCGTAGCGGTCGAGCATCTCCCGGTACGTGAGCCGCGGGAACGGGGTGGGGACCTCCACCCCCTGGGTCTCGCGGACGATCCGCGCCATGAGCGGCTCGATGACGGCGAACACGTCCTCCTCGTCCACGAAGGACATCTCCACGTCGAGCTGGGTGAACTCGAAGCTCCGGTCGGCCCGGGGGTCCTCGTCCCGGAAGCACCGGACGATCTGGTAGTAGCGGTCCTGCCCCGCCACCATCAGCAGCTGCTTCAGCTGCTGCGGGGACTGGGGTAGGGCGTAGAACGAGCCCTTCCAGAGGCGCGAGGGCACGAGGAAGTCCAGGGCCCCCTCCGGGGTGCTCCGCGTGAGGTACGGCGTCTCCACCTCGAGGAAGCCCAGGGACTCCATGTGGTCCCGGATGATCCGGTTGATCCGGTGCCGGAGGCGGAGGATCCGGGTCATCTCCGGACGACGGAGGTCCAGGTACCGGTAGCGCAGCCGCAGCTCCTCCGAGGCCTCGATCCGGTCGTCGATCGGGAAGGGCGGGGTCTCCGCCGCGGCGAGGACCTGGGCGGACCGCACCGCCACCTCGATCTCGCCGGTCGCGAGGTTCGGGTTCACCGTGCCGGGTGGCCGCCGCCGCACCTCGCCCACGACCCGGACGACCGACTCGCTGCGGAAGCCCTTCGCGACCGCGTGGGCCTCGGGCGCCTCCTCCGGGTGGATGACGAGCTGGACGAGGCCCTCCCGGTCGCGCAGGTCGACGAAGGTCACGCCGCCGTGGTCGCGCTCGCGCCAGACCCACCCGCAGAGCGCCACCTCCTGCCCGACGTGCTCGGCGCGGAGCTCGCCGCAGGCATGGGTGCGCATCGCCGTCCGCATCACGCTCATCGCTCGCCCCGCAGCCAGTTCACCACATCGGCCCGCGCGACCTCCGTCTGGGTCCCGTCGGCGAGACGCCGGAGCGTCACGCGCCCCTCGGCGGCCTCCCGCTCGCCCACGATCGCCGCGTACGCGGCCCCCGCGCGATCGGCCATCCGGAGCTGCGCCTTCAGCGGTCGCTCCTCGTACGCGGCGTCGGCCGACAGCCCGCCGGCGCGGAGCTCCCGCAGGAGCCCCGCCGCGGCCCTGCGGCCGGCCTCGCCGAGCCCGACCACGAAGGCGTCGAGCCCCGGCTCCGAGGGCGGCTCGATCCCCTCGTCCCGGCAGGCGAGCAGCACGCGCTCGAGCCCCATCCCGAACCCCACGCCGGGGACGGTCGGCCCCCCGAGGGCCTCGGCCAGGCCGTCGTAGCGACCCCCGCCGAACAGCGTGGCCTGCGCCTCCGAGAGCACGAGGCTCACGAACTCGAACGCGGTGCGCGTGTAGTAGTCGAGACCCCGGACCAGGGTGGGCGTCACGATCGGCTCGAGGCCGTGCTCGCGGAGGCCCGCCAGCACACCCTCGAAGTGCTCGCGGCACGGCCCGCACAGCCGCTCGGTGATCCGAGGCGCCGCCGCGGCGACCGCTCGGCAGGCCTCGTCCTTGCAGTCGAGCACGCGCAAGGGGTTCGCCTCGAACCCCGTGCGGTGCTCGTCGCGCAGGCGACCGACGCTCGCGCGCAGGTAGGTCAGGAGCTCCTCGCGGTACGCGGGACGGCAGGCCCCGTCGCCGATCGAGTTGATCTGGATCTCGTACCGCCGGAGCCCGAGGCTCCGGAGGAACTCCTCCCCGAGGACGATGACCTCGACGTCCGCGGCGGGGTCCGCCACCCCGAAGATCTCGACCCCGAACTGCCGGTGCTCGCGGTAGCGGCCGGCCTGCGGGCGCCCGTACCGGTACATCCGGGTGAGGTAGTAGGCCTTGAAGGGGCTCGGGAGCTCGGCGCGATGGGCCAGGTACGCGCGCATGACCGGCGCCGTACCCTCCGGCCTGAGGGTGAGCGAGCGTCCGCCGCGGTCGGTGAACGTGTACATCTCCTTCGTCACGACGTCGCTCGTCTCGCCCGACGTCCGGGCGAAGAGCTCGGTGTGCTCGAACCCGGGGGTCTCGACGTAGCGGTAGCCGTACCGCCGCGCGAGCTCGGCGGCCCGGTCGTAGAGGGCCCGCATCCGCCCGCCCTCCGGCGGAAGGAGATCCAGGGTTCCCCGGGGTGGCGCGAGGTCCACCGTCTACAGCCCCACGAGGAACGGGTTGCGCCGCCGCTCCCGGCCGACCGTCGTGCGGGGCCCGTGGCCGGGGAGGACCGGGAGCTCGTCCGGCAGCGTGAGGAACCGGCGCAGGCTGAGCCGCATCGCCGCGGGGTCGGAGTTGGGGAAGTCGCTGCGACCGATGGCTCCGGCGAAGACGAGGTCGCCCGAGAGGACCCACCCGTCGGTCCGGTAGCACACGCTGCCGGGGGTGTGGCCGGGGGTGTGCAGCACCTCGATCCGGAACCCCGCGAAGGTGAGGACGTCGCCGTCGACGACGGTGCGCACGTCCTTCACCGGCACCGGTGGCGCCTCGTAGCCGGCCCCCCACGCCTCGGGATCGGAGAGCGCGAGGGCGTCGGCCTCGTGGATGTAGAAGGGGAGCTCCTCGCCGCAGATCGCCGCGGCCGCCCCGACGTGGTCGAAGTGCCCGTGGGTCGCGAGCACCGCCACCGGGGTCCGCCCCGCGCTCTCGAGGAGGGCGCGGACCCGCTCAGGGGAGAAGCCGGGATCGACGACCACGGCGTCGTCGGTGCCGTCCGCCCCGATCAGCCAGCAGTTGGTCTCGAACGAGTTGTCGGAGAAGGCGTCGAGGTACATCGCGGGCATGGTATCGGACCCGGGGTCCGGACACCGGTCGCCGGGCCCGGGCTCACATCCGGTCCGTGTCGATCCAGATCGTGACCGGCCCGTCGTTCACCAGCTCCACCTCCATGTGCTCGCGGAAGGCGCCTCGGCGCACCGAGGCCCCCCGCGCCTCCAGCGCGCGGCAGAACGCCTCCACCCGGTCGGCGGCCACCTCGGGGGGCGCCGCACGCTCGAAGCTGGGCCGGCGGCCGCGCCGCACGTCCGCGTACAGCGTGAACTGGGGCACGACGAGGACCTCGCCGCCGACCTCGACCAGCGATCGGTTCATGCGGCCCGTCTCGTCGGGGAAGATCCGCAGGTTGAGGACCTTCTCCGCCACCCGGTCGTACGTGCCGAGCCCGTCCTCGCGACCGATCCCGACCAGCAGGAGCAGCCCGCGACCGATCTCGGCCACGGTCCGGCCGCCGACGCGGACGGCGGCTCGGCTCACCCGTTGGAGCGCGATCCGGATCGCGACCTCCCTCCTCCTCAAGCCCACCCCGCTGGGCGCCGATGCTGGGGTTGACCGCCGGGTCGTCGGTCGGTCGTGGGGAGGATATCCGTGGCGAACAGCAAGGGGCAGGAACCCTCCGAGCCTCGCACGGTGCCCGATGGTCCGCTGTCGGACGTCGCGAGCATCCACGAGGCCGAGGAGGCGCTGGCGAAGACCCTCTCCGAGGTGGATCGCACCGAGGCGGAGCTCCGGGCCGCCGAGGAGGTCGTGGCGCGCCTCCAGGCGGAGCTCGGCGGCCGCCTCTCCGAGGCCGAGCGGCTCACGAGCCTCGTGGCCCAGGCCTACGAGCTGCAGCGGCAGCGTCTCGAGCGCGAGCTGCAGCAGATCCAGGCCCGCGCCCGGCAGCTCCAGCGCGCCCGGGAACCTCGCCCCGTCGAGGAGACCCCCGCGCCCGTCGCTGCGGCTCCCGCTCCGACGCCCGTGACCGAGCCGACCGCCGCGGCCGCACCGGCCCCCGCTCCCGCCGCCCCCGCCGCGGTCGCCCCGGCTCCCGCACCCCCCGCCGCGAGCGCCGACGCGCGGGTCGCGAAGCCCGCCCCCGAGCCTCCGGCCGCCACGGACGGCAAGCCCGGGCGCAAGGCCGCCCCGGCGCCGGAGCCCGCGCCGGCATCGGCCGAGGGCGGCGAAGCCTACGAGGACCACTGGTACCAGGTCCTGAAGCGGAGCGGGCTCGGCACGGAGGAGGAGCCGAGCGACGCGGCCGCCGGCCGCTGAGCCGGGCGATCCCTACCGCGGGACCACGCGGAACGCGTCGTACACGTTCTCGACCTTCTTCACCGCGTTCAGGATCCCCGACAGGTGCGCGATGTCGGCGAGCTCGAACGTGAACCGCAGCGTCACCGTCCGGTCCCGCCCCACGGTGGAGGTCGCGGTGAGGATGTTCACGTGGTGGTCGGAGAGGACCGTCGCGACGTCGGAGAGCAACCGGGTGCGGTCCAGCGCCTCGACCTGGATGGTGACGACGAAGCTCGTCGGCTTGCCGGCCCGCCAGGAGACCTCGATGAGCCGCTCGGGTTCGCGCATGAGGGCCTTCGCGTTGGGGCAGTCCGTGCGGTGCACGGAGACGCCCTGTCCCCGCGTGACGAACCCCATGATCTCGTCCCCCGGCACCGGGGTGCAGCAGCGGGCGAGCTTCACCCACACGTCGGCCGAGCCGGGGACGACGATGCCGGAGGTCACGTCGGGCTTCTCGATCCGCACCGGTCTCGCCAGGGGGACCGCCGTGACGTCCTCCTCGCCGGCGCCGGTGACGATCCGCGACAGGCGCGCGATGACCGACTGCGGCGAGACGTGCCCCTCCCCCACGGCCGCGTAGAGCGAGTCGAGGTCGGGGAACTTCATGTCCTGGGCCACCTGGCGGAGGGCCTCCTCGGTCGCCAGACGCTTGAAGGGCACGTTCTGCTTGCGCATCGCCCGCTGGAGCGCGTCCCGACCCTCCTCGATGGCGTCTCCCCGGCGCTCCCGGCTGAACCACTGCCGGATCTTGTTCCGCGCCCGCGGGGTCTTGACGAACTTCAGCCAGTCCTGGGACGGACCCTCGCCCTCGGCCTTGGAGGTGAGGATCTCCACCGTGTCCCCGGTCCGCAGCTCGTAATCGAGCGGGACGAGCTTCCCGTTGACCTTCGCCCCGATCGTCCGATGCCCGACCTCCGTGTGGATCGCGTAGGCGAAGTCCACGGGGGTCGAGCCCGCCGGCAGGTTGATCACGTCCCCCTTGGGGGTGAAGACGAAGACCTGCCCCGCGTACAGGTCGATCTTCAGCCCCTCCATGAACTCGCGGGGGTCGGCCATGTCCTTCAGCCACTCGAGCATCTGGCCGAGCCACGCGAGGTCCGCGGCCTCCTTCGCCCTCCGGCCGTCCCGGCCCTCCTTGTAGCGCCAGTGGGCGGCGATGCCGTACTCGGCCGTGCGGTGCATCTCGTGGGTGCGGATCTGGACCTCGATGGGGCGACCGCCCGGCCCGACGACGGTCGTGTGGAGCGACTGGTACATGTTGGACTTGGGCATCGCGATGTAGTCCTTGAAGCGGCCCGGGACCGGCTTCCACAGCGAGTGGATCGCC
>BEHO01000039.1 GCA_002898915.1 bacterium HR12 | reverse complement strand
CGAAGTTGGCGTCCGTGTACCCGATCTCGGTGATGGTCTCGCGCACGACGGCGGGGATGTCGACGTACTCGGACGTCGTGATCTCCCCCGCCACCATCACGATGCCCGTGGTCACGAGGGTCTCGCAGGCCACGCGGCCGTCCGGGTCCACGGCGAGGATCGCGTCCAGGATCGCGTCGGAGATCTGGTCGGCGAGCTTGTCGGGGTGCCCCTCGGTGACCGACTCGGAGGTGAACAGGTACGGCCGACTCATGTCCGCCGGAGCATAGCAGCCCTCACGGCGAGGGTCGGAGCAGGGCCGCCAGCCGGTCGCAGATCGCCCGCGCCAGCTCGGCCTTCGTCCGATCCCGCAGCGGCTCCTCCGTGCCGTCGGCGGCGAGGATCGCGGCCCGGTTCGTCTCGGCGCCGAACCCCGTCCCCGGCCGACCGACCTCGTTCACGACGAGCAGGTCGAGGCCCTTCGCCGCGAGCTTCGGGCGGGCGGCCTCCAGGGCGTCGTCGGTCTCGGCCGCGAACCCCACGAGGACGCGGGCTCGGCGCTCGGCCCCGAGCTCCGCGAGGATGTCGGGGGTCGGCACGAGCCGGACCTCGGGCGGTCCCAGCTCCTTCTTCAGCTTCGACGGCGCCGGGGCCTCGGGGCGGAAGTCGGCCACGGCCGCCGCCATCACCACCGCGTCGGCCCCCTCGGCGGCCTCCAGCACCGCCCGGCGCATCTCCTCCGCCGTCTCCACCCGGACCACCCGCGGGCCCGGCGGAGGCTCGACGGTCCCCGGGCCGAGCACGAGCGTGACGTCGGCCCCGCGGTCGAACGCCTCCTTGGCCACGGCCACCCCCATCCGGCCGCTCGAGCGGTTCCCGATGAACCGCACGGGGTCGATCGGCTCCCAGGTCGGACCCGCCGTGACCACCACCCGGACCCCGGCGAGATCGCGTCCCGAGGCGGCGACCTCCTCCGCGACCCGCAGGATCTCCTCGGGCTCGGCCATCCGACCGGGTCCCTCGTCGCCGGCCGCGAGGGGTCCCGCCTCCGGGCCGACGAGCCGCGCCCCGCGCGCGGCGAGCGCCTCCACGTTGGCGCGGGTCGCCGGGTGCTCCCACATCCCCGTGTGCATGGCCGGCGCGAGCACGAGGGGGCAGGTCGCCTCGAGCAGCGTCGCGGTGAGCAGGTCGTCCGCCATCCCGTGCGCGAGCTTGGCGAGCACGTTCGCGGTGGCGGGGGCGACGATCGCGAGATCGGCCTCCCGCGCGAGGCGCACGTGCAGGACCGCGCCCGGCTCCTCGAACGGATCGGTGTACGCGGGACCCCCGGTCAGCGCCGCGAACGTGTCCGGTCCCACGAAGCGGGTCGCCGCGCGGGTCATCACGACCCGGACGTGGGCGCCCGCCTCCACGAGCCGGCGCGCCAGGATGCAGGCCTTGTAGGCGGCGATACCGCCGGTGACGCCGAGGAGCACCCGGCGTCCCGCGAGCGGGCTACTTGGGGCCAACCCCTTCGGGGCGCTCGGCGTAGATCTTGCCCTCGGCGATCTCCTCGAGGGCGATCGAGAGCGGCTTGCTCCGCAGGCCGGACTCCACGAGCGGCGGCACGAACTCCGCGCGACCCTCGCCGAGCTGGTTGTAGTAGGAGTTGATCTCCCGCGCGCGCTTGGCGGCGAGGATCACGAGCGAGAACTTGGAGTCGACCTGGGCCAACAGGTCGTCGATCTTCGGCTCGATCATGGGTGCGCGCTTCCTCCGCTCCTCATGGGGTGCTCGGCGACCCCTCGATGATAGCAACGAGTCGATCCGCCGCGCGCTCGAGGTCGTCGTTGACGACCACGTGGTCGAAGGCCGCGCGCTCGGCGAGCTCGCGCTCGGCGGTGGCCAGGCGCTCGGCGAGCCGGGCGTCATCCTCGGTCCCCCGCTCGCGGAGGCGCCGCTCCAGCTCCTCCATGGACGGCGGCTCGATGAGGATGAGCACGGCGTCCGGCTGGCGGCTCCGGATCTGATGGGCGCCCTGGACGTCGATCTCCAGCACGACGTCCTGACCGGCCGCGAGCGCCTCGTGCACCGGCCGGGCCGGCGTGCCGTACCGGTGCCCGAAGACCTCGGCCCACTCCAGCAGCTCACCCGCCTCGATCAGGCGGCTGAACTCCTCCTCGCTCACGAACCGGTAATCCACCCCGTCCCGCTCGCCGGGACGGGGTGGACGGGTGGTCGCGGAGACCGAGATGCGCAGCCGCGGGAGGCGCTGTGCGAGGCGACGGACCAGCGTCCCCTTGCCGACCCCCGACGGGCCGGCGATCACGAAGAGCTTGCCGCGCGGTCCGATCGCGCTACTTCTTGGAGAACTCGGCGAGCAGGGCCTCGCGCTGCTTGGCGCCCAGGCCGCGCATCCTGCGGCTCGCGGAGATGTCCAGCTTCTCCATGATCCGCGTTGCCCGGACCTTCCCCACCCCGGGCAGCGACTCGAGGACCGTGGACACCTTCATCTTGCCGATGGTGTCGTCGTCGGTGTTGGCGAGCAGATCCTTCAGGGTGCGCTTGCCGGACTTCAGCTCCGCCTTGAGCTCGGCCCGCTTCCGGCGCGCCTCGGCCGCCTTCTCCAGGGCCTGCTTGCGCTGCTCGTCCGTCAGGGTGGGTAGCGGCATGCGTCGCTCCTTTGCTCGTCGGGGTCGGAAGCGACGCGAGTATAGTGCCGCACCCCCCGGGCCAGCAACGGGATGGGCGCGCTACCTGCGGTTTCGATGCGCCCCGCGCCGAGCCGCCGCGAGGATCTCGCGCGCCGCGCGCACCGGGTCCGGGGCGCCCGCGATCGGCCGCCCGACGACGAGGTAGTCGGCGCCCGCCTCGATGGCCGCCCCCGGCGTGAGGACCCGGACCTGGTCGTGCACCTCGCTCCCCTCGGGTCGGATGCCCGGGACCACGAGACAGGGTTCCTCACCCACGGCCTCCCGCACCCGGGCCACGTCTCCGCCGGAGACCACCACGGCCAGAGCCCCGGCGGCGATCGCCAGGGAGGCCAGGGACGTGGGCGGGGCCAGCGGGGCTCCTCCCTGGCTCGAGAGCACGGTGACGGCCGCGATCACGGGCGGCGCCAGACCCGCGTCGTCGGCGCCCGCCGCCGCGCCGCGCACCGCCGCCGCCACCATCGGCTCGCCGCCGACCGCGTGGACGGTGAGCATCGCGATCCCCAGCCGGCCCAGGACCCGGGCGGCGCGCTCGACCGTGGTGGGGATGTCGTGGAGCTTGAGATCGAGGACCACGGGACCGTGCGCGGCGATCCGCCGGACCGCCTCGGGCCCGCTCGCGGCGAACAGCTCGAGGCCGACCTTCAGCATCCCGACGCGGCCGGCCAGGCGTTCGGCCAGGCCGGCGGCCGCGTCGAGGTCCGGCAGGTCGAGGGCGACGACGAGCGGGTTCTCCGGACGCGGGATCACGGCGCTCCCCGCGGCGGGCGGAGCCGGCCCCGCAGCGCGGCGGGGCTCTCGAGCTGCTTCTCCTTGAGGTACGCGAGGATCCCCCGGGCGATCTCCACGGGGGCGGCGGGGTCGACCAGCATGGCGGTCCCGACCTGGACCGCCCACGCCCCGGCGAGCAGGAACTCGACGGCGTCCCGGCCGGTGGCGACCCCGCCGACGCCCATGATCGGCACGTCGGGCAGCTCCTGGGCCACGCGGTGGACCGCGGCGAGCGCGATCGGCTTGATCGCCGGCCCCGAGAGCAGCCCGATCGGCGACGCCAGCTCGGGGCGGAGCCGATCGGCGTCCACGGCGAGCCCGGGGACGCCGTCGATCATCGTGAGCCCATGCGCCCCCGCACGCACGCACGCGCGGGCCGTCTCCACGAGGTCGGGCTCGAGGTACGGGAGCTTCGCGAAGACCGGGAGCCGGGACATCCGGGCGACGGCCCCGACCACCTCCACCGCCCGGTCGAGCCGGGCGGCGAAGGGACGACCGCGCCCCCGCTCCTCGTCCGGCGCGCCCAGGTACACCTCGAGCGCCACGATGGCCGGGCGATGCTGGAGCAGGCCGACCAGACGCAGGAACTCCTCCACGCTCGACCCGGCGATCGAGACCACCACCGGCACGCCCGCCTGCTCGAGGCGCGGCAGATCCTCCAGGAGGAAGCGTTCGACCCCGGGGTTCTGGAGACCCGTCCACGAGAGCAGCCCCGCCGGCGTCTCGGCCATCCGCGGGGTCGGCCCACCCCGACGGGGCCCGAGGGTGAGGCCCCGGGTCACCACGCCCCCCAAGCGACGGAGGTCCACGAGGGTCGCCCCGCCCCCCGGAGCGAGGCCTCCCGAGGCGGCGAGGACCGGGAGGGGGCAGACCACCCCCGCGAGGTCCACCACCACCGCCGGCTTCACCCCGGCCACGATCGCACCACCGGGAAGCCCTCCGGCGGGGTGGGCGCGGGCTCCGCCACCTCTCCCATCCACCGATCCCACAGGATCCTCGCCGGGTTGAAGACCGGTCCCTCCACGCAGGCGCGCAGGTGGTCGTAGCCCGAGCCGTCCTTCCGGGCGACCGGGACCACGCACGTGAAGCACTGCCCCATCCCACAGGCCATGCGCTCCTCCACCACCACCTGCGACGGGATCCGACGCTCGACGCAGAACCCCGCCACGCGGCGGAGCATCTCGCGCGGTCCGGCCGCGTAGATGACCTGCGCGCCGGTCGCCTCCACCATCTCGGGCAAGAGGTCCGCGACGCTCCCCCGGTCCCCCATGGAGCCGTCGGCGGTCGCGACCCGGATGGTCTGGGCGATCCGCTTGGCCTCGATCGGCTTGAAGACGTGGTCCTGCGTCTCCCCCCCGATCAGCATGTCCACCCGCTTGCCCCGGGCCCGCAGCTCCTGCGCGAGGAAGGAGATCGGCGCCCCGCCGCGGCCCTCGCACACCAGCAGGCAGTTCGTGAGGCGGGCGGGGTACGCGAACGCCGTGCCCAGGGGGCCGATCACGTCGAGGAACTGGTGGGGGCGAGCCTCGGCGAGCCACTCCGTGCCCGACCCCTGGGACTCCACGGCGAACTCGAGCGTGCCGGCCCACCCGCCCCGACGCGACGCCTGGTGGATCGAGAAGTGACGGCGGAGCAGGAACACGCGGTCCGGCGGCATCGCCACCGAGAGGAACTGGCCGGGCCGGGCGCGCTCCGCCACCTCGGGCGCCACGATGGTGAGCGTGTGGTAGACGCCCAGGCGCCGCACGGACAGGATCTCGGCGCGGATCCGCTTCATGCCCCACCGCCGGCGAGGGGCAGCGGCGCCTGCCAGCCCGCGAGCGCCCGGGCCTCCGCATGGTGCTCCTGGAGCGGGCGGGGCGAACGCGCTCCGGCCCGGAGCGCCTCGATCCCCCGCAGCGCGGCGAAGACCCCCGGCAGCGTGGTGATGCAGGGCACCCGCGCCGCGGCGGCGGCCGTCCGGATGTAGTACCCGTCGGTCCGCGCTCCCCGCCCGAAGGGCGTGTTGATCACGAGGTCCACCTTGCCCGCCCGGATCAGCTCGGCGACGTTCTCGGGCCCCTCGCTGACCTTGGCCACCCGCTCCACCGGCACGCCGGCGCGCTCGAGCACGGCCGCGGTGCCTCGGGTGGCGAGGAGCCGGAAGCCGAGCTGGGCCAGGCGCTGGGCCGGGAGCACGATCGCCCGCTTGTCGCGGTTCGCGACCGACACGAAGACGGTGCCCGAGGTCGGGAGCCCGGCGCCCGTCGCGACGAGGGCCTTGGCGAGCGCCGCCCCGGGGTCGGCGTCGATCCCCATGACCTCCCCCGTCGAGCGCATCTCCGGCCCGAGCACGGTGTCGACCCCCGGGAACCGGTCGAAGGGCAGCACGGCGGCCTTGACCGCCGTGTACGGCAGGTGCCGGTAGTGATGGGGATCGGGAGGCAGGATCCCCTCCGCCGCGAGCTCGGGCAGGGTCCGCCCCGTCAGCACGAGCGTCGCGACCCGCGCGAGCGAGACGCCGATCGCCTTGGAGACGAACGGCACCGTGCGCGAGGCCCGAGGGTTGGCCTCGAGCACCCACACCTGCTCGTCCTTCACCGCGAGCTGCAGGTTCAGCAGGCCCCGGACCTCGAGCCGCCGGGCGATGCGCCGCGCGATCTCCTCGATCCGGTCCAGCTCCCCGTCGGACAGGGTGGCCGGCGGGATCTGGCAGGAGGAGTCCCCGGAATGGACCCCGGCCTCCTCGATGTGCTCCATCACGGCGCCCACGAACACGTCCGTCCCGTCGGCCACGGCGTCCACGTCGACCTCGATCGCGCCCTCCAGGAACCGGTCGATGAGCACCGGGTGTTCCGGAGCCACGTCGGCCGCGACGGCCACGAACCGCTCCAGCTCCTCCGCGTCGTACACGATCTCCATCGCCCGTCCGCCGAGGACGTAGGAGGGGCGCACCACCACGGGGAACCCGATGCGCTCGGCGATCTCGCGCGCCTCGGCAAGGGTGCGGGCCTCCCCGTGGGGGGGCGCGGGGATCCCGAGCTCCCGCAGGAGCTCGGCGAACCTCCCCCGGTCCTCGGCGAGGTCGATCGCCTCCGGCCGGGTGCCGAGGACCCGGAACCCCTCCTCCTCGAGGAGGCGGGCCAGCTTCAACGGGGTCTGGCCCCCGAACTGCACGATCACGCCCTCGGGTCGCTCCGCCCGGCACACCGCGAGGACGTCCTCCGCCGCCACCGGCTCGAAGTACAGGCGGCTCGCGGTGTCGTAGTCGGTGGACACGGTCTCGGGGTTCGAGTTCAGCATCACGGATTCGTACCCCGCCTCCTCCAGGGCGTAGGCGGCGTGCACGCAGGCGTAGTCGAACTCGATCCCCTGGCCGATCCGGTTCGGACCGGCGCCGAGGATCACGATCCGGGGGCGCGAGGCCGGGCGCACCTCCGTCTCCTCCTCGTAGGTCGAGTAGTGGTACGGGGTGCGGGCGGGGAACTCGCCGGCGCAGGTGTCCACGGTCTTGAACACCGGCTCGACCCCGAGCGCCTCCCGCCGGCGTCGCACCTCGGACTCGGTGGCGCCGGCGAGCACGGCGAGGCGCCGGTCCGAGATCCCGACGCGCTTGGCGCGCGTGAGGCCCTCGGCGTCCAGGCGCTCGAGCGGCGTGCCCCGGATCGCGTCGGCCTCCTCCACCACCTGCGCGATCTGGTCCACGAACCAGGGGTCGATCCCCGAGGCCTCCGCGATCCCCTCGACCGTCCGCCCGGCCCGCAGCGCGGCCTCGATCAGGTGGAGCCGGTCCTCCGTGCCGCGGCGCAGCCGCTCGAGCACGTCCTCCGGCGCCCGTCCGAAGCGCTCGGCCCCCAGGTCGAACCCCTCCTTCTCGAGGCCCCGCCAGGCCTTGCCGAGGGCCTCCTTGAAGGTCCGGCCGATGGCCATGACCTCGCCCACCGACTTCATCGTCGAGGTGAGGTGGGGATCGGCGTCGGTGAACTTCTCGAAGGCGAACCGCGGGATCTTCACCACGACGTAGTCCAGGGTGGGCTCGAACGAGGCGGGCGTCTCGCCGGTGATGTCGTTCGCGATCTCGTCCAGGCGGTACCCCACGGCGAGGAGCGCCGCGATCTTCGCGATCGGGAACCCCGTGGCCTTCGAGGCGAGCGCCGACGAGCGCGAGACCCGGGGGTTCATCTCGATCACGACCCGTCGCCCGGTGCGCGGATCCACCGCGAACTGGACGTTCGAGCCCCCGGTCTCGACACCGATGGCGCGCAGCACGGTGAGCGCCTCGTCGCGCATCTCCTGGTACTCGCGGTCCGTGAGCGTCTGGATCGGCGCGACGGTGATCGAGTCGCCGGTGTGCACCCCCATGGGGTCCACGTTCTCGATCGAGCAGACCACCACGCCGTTGTCGGCGCCGTCGCGCATCACCTCGAGCTCGAACTCCTTCCAGCCCGCGATGGACTCCTCGAGGAGGATCTCGTGCACGGGGCTGATCTCCAGGCTCCGCGCGGCCAGCTCGGCGAGCTCCTCCCGGTTCGCGGCGAACCCGCTGCCGCCGCCGCCCAGGGTGAACGAGGGGCGCACGATGAGCGGGTACCCGATCCGCTCGGCCACGGCCAGCGCCTCCTCGAGGCTCGTGGCGGTGTCCGCCCGAGGCACCTCCAGCCCGGCCT
>BEHO01000038.1 GCA_002898915.1 bacterium HR12 | reverse complement strand
CGTCCGACGGTTCCGGACCGGGGACCGGGTCGCCGTCTCCTTCGTGATCGCCTGCGGCGCGTGCTGGTTCTGCGGGCGCGGGCAGACCCAGCTCTGTGAGGACTTCCGGAACCTGGGGGCGGGCATCTTCGGCGGCGGCCTCGGGGGCGCCCAGGCGGAGCTCCTCCGCGTCCCCCACGCGGACGTGAACCTCCTCGCGCTCCCCGAGGAGCTGGAGGACGAGCGCGCGGTCTTCCTGGGGGACGTGCTCACGACCGGCGTGTACGCGGCCGGGGTCGCGGGGGTCGAGCCCCGTGAGGCGGTGGCCGTGGTGGGCGCCGGTCCGGTCGGGTTCTTCGCCGCTCAGGCGGCCCGGGCCCGGGGCGCGGACCCCGTCCTCGTCCTCGACACCCTGCCTGACCGACTCTCCCTCGCCGAGCGCGTGGGCGCCGAGCCGGTGGACGTCTCGCGCCGGAGCCCCCAGATGGCGGTGGCCCGCAGGACCGGCGACCGAGGGGCGGACGTCGTGATCGAGGCCGTGGGCCACCCGAGCGCGTTCGAGACCGCGCTCGACGTCGTCCGCCGGGGCGGCCGCGTGGCGGTGGTCGGGATGTACGCGGGCGAGCAGGTGTCGGCGCCGCTCGGCGTGTGGTGGGCGAGGGCGCTCGACGTGCGGTTCGCCGGCATCTGCCCCGTCCACGCGTGGTGGGAGCGGGCGCTGGCGGCGCTGCTGGAGGGCCGGATCGATCCCACCCCGCTCGTCTCCCACCGGCTCCCCCTCGCGGAGGCCCTCCTCGGCTACGAGCTGTTCGCGTCCCGGCGGGCGACGAAGGTCCTGCTCCTCCCCTGAACCGCGATGCGGCGAGAACCCCCACCGACGCCCGTCGTCCGGTACCGGGATCCGGAGCCGATCGGTCTCGCGCTGGTGGTCGGAGAGCTCCTCGAGGCGAACCTGCGCGCCGATCCGGATCGCGCCCGGCTCCTCCGCCCCGCCGCGGTGGAGATCGTGGCTCGCGACCTCGGCATCGCGGTGCGCCTCGACCTCGACCGGGGAGGGGTGCTCGTCGCGAGCGGTTCCGAGGACGGCCGCGCGGACCTCGTGGTCGTCGCCGACGCCGTCCGCCTCATCGAGCTGGTCCGGGCGCCGCTCCGCCTCGGCGTCCCGGACCCGTTCCGACCCGACGGTCGCCGCGCCCTCGCGGCGCTGCTCGCGGGCGACATCCGGCTCCGGGGCGCGCTGCGTCGTCCGCTCGCGCTGGTCCGGCTCGCCAGGCTGCTCTCCGTCTCCTGACGCCCGGTACCCTTTCGCCGTGGAGCCGAGCGAGCTGGTGGAGCGCATCCTCGCGGGGGACCGGCGCGCGATCGCGCGCGCGATCTCCATGGTGGAGGACGGGGCCGAGGGGCTCGGCGAGCTCTCGGCGGGGCTGTTCCCCCACACGGGGCGCGCCTACACGGTCGGCCTCACCGGCTCGCCCGGCGTCGGGAAGTCCACGATCGCGGGGGAGCTCGTGCGCGCCGCCCGGTCGCGCGGCCTCCGGGCCGCCGTGCTCGCCGTCGATCCCACCTCGCCCTTCACCGGGGGCGCCCTCCTCGGCGACCGGGTGCGGATGCAGGACCACGCCACGGACCCCGGGGTCTTCATCCGCTCGATGGCGACCCGCGGCCACCTCGGTGGGATGGCGCTCGCCACGCCGGAGGCGGTCCGGGTCCTGGAGGCGGCGGGGTTCGAGCTCATCCTCGTGGAGACCGTGGGGGTGGGGCAGGCCGAGGTGGATGTGGCTGCGGCGACGGACACGACCCTCGTCGTGGTCACGCCGGGATGGGGGGACGCCGTGCAGGTGGCGAAGGCCGGGATCCTCGAGGTCGCCGACGTCTTCGTGGTGAACAAGGCCGATCGGGAGGGGGCCGATGCGGCGGTCCGGGACCTCGAGCAGATGCTCCGGCTCGGCCCGGCGCTCGCCTGGACCCCGCCGGTGGTGAAGACGGCGGCCGCCGCCGGCGAGGGCGTGGAGGAGCTGTGGGCGGCGATCGCGGCGCACCGCCGATACCTGGAGGAGACCGGGGAGCTGGAGCGGGGCCGCCGAGCCCGCCTGCTCCGCGAGGTCGAGAGCCTCGCGCTGGAGACCCTGCGGGCCCGGGCGCGGGCCCTGCTGGACGGGAACGCGGAGCTGGTGGACGATGTCCTCGAGCGGCGCACGGATCCCTACCGGGCCGCGGCGTCGCTCGCCGAGCGGCTCGGAGGAGGCGCGATGTGACCGAGGAGCGAGCGGCGAGGTCCCTCTCGGGCCTGCCGCTGCCGACGGTCCTGGGCCCGGAGGACCTGGCCGGGTTCGATCCCGGGACCGCCCTCGGGGAGCCCGGCTCGTACCCGTTCACGCGCGGCGCGTACGCCACGATGTACCGGGGCCGCCTGTGGACGATGCGCCAGTTCGCCGGGTTCGGCACCGCGCCGCAGACGAACGCCCGGTACCGGTTCCTCCTCGAACGGGGTCAGGGCGGGCTCTCGGTGGCGTTCGACATGCCCACCCTGATGGGGCGCGACTCCGACGATCCCCGCTCCGAGGGCGAGGTCGGCCGGTGCGGCGTCGCCGTGGACTCGCTCGCGGATCTGGAGGAGCTCTTCGCGGGGATCCCGCTCGGCGAGATCACGACCTCCATGACGATCAGCGGCCCGGCGGTGATCCTCTTCGCCTTCTTCCTCGCGGCCGCCGAGCGCCAGGGGGTGCCGTGGGAGCGGCTCGACGGCACGCTCCAGACCGACATCTTCAAGGAGTACATCGCGCAGAAGGAGTGGATCTTCCCGCCGCGCCCGCACCTGCGGCTCATCGGCGACCTGCTGGTGTTCTGCGCGGAGCGGGTGCCGCGGTGGCACCCGATCAGCGTCTCCGGCTACCACATCCGAGAGGCCGGCGCGACCGCCGTCCAGGAGCTCGCCTTCACCCTCGCCGACGGGTTCGCCTACGTGGAGCTCGGGATGGCGCGGGGCCTCGCGGTCGACCGGTTCGTCCCGCAGCTCTCGTTCTTCTTCAACGCCCACATCGACTTCTTCGAGGAGATCGCGAAGTACCGGGCGGCGCGGCGGATCTGGGCGCGGTGGCTGCGGGAGCGCTACGGGGCGACCGACCCGGCGGCGATGCGGCTCCGGTTCCACACCCAGACCGCCGGCGTCTCCCTCACCGCGCAGCAACCGTGGAACAACGTGGTGCGCACGGCGATCGAGGCCCTCGCGGCGGTGCTCGGGGGCACCCAGTCGCTCCACACGAACGCCCTCGACGAGGTGCTCGCCCTGCCGACGGAGGAGGCGGCCACGCTCGCGCTGCGGACCCAGCAGATCATCGCCTACGAGACCGGCGTCGCGGACGTCGCCGACCCCCTCGGCGGCTCGTACCTGATCGAGCACCTCACGGACCGCCTCGAGGCCCTGGCGGAGGAGGAGCTGGCCCGGATCTCGGCCTGGGGGTCCGGATCCATGCTCGAGGGCGTGCTTGCGGGGATCGAGCGCGGCGAGTTCCAGCGCGCCATCGCCGAGTCCGCGTGGCGGGAGCAGGAGCGGTACCGATCCGGCGAGCTCGTGAAGGTCGGCGTGACACGCTTCGTGGAGGACGAGGAGCCGTCGGTCCCCATCCTCGTCATCGGGCCCGAGGTCGAGGCGGAGCAGGTGCGACGGGTGCGCGAGCACCGCGCCCGCCGGGACGCCGCCAGGGCCGCGGCGGTCCTCGAGCGACTCGTGGCGGCCGCGCGGGGGGAGGAGAACCTCGTGCCCTCCCTCGTGGAGTGCGCGCGGGCCGGCTGCACCGAGGGCGAGATCGTCGAGGCGCTCCGCGGGGTGTTCGGCACCTATACGGAGACCCCCTGGTTCTGACGCGTCGACGGAGCGGGTCGGCGCCCTCGGAGGAAGGCAGGCGACGCGGTCCATCCTCCCGCGTCGACCTCGGGCGTCGCCGGAGGAGGGCCACTCGGGTCCTGAGCGGGTCCTGAACGGGCTGGGGCGATGGCGTTCGGGACCGGGCGATGCTCCGGTCGTGCCGTGTGCGCGCTCGGGAGCTAGGCCTCCACGTGCCGCCGGCAGTCGGCGCACAGCCCGCTGATGGCGAAGTGGGTGAGGTCGGGGAGGAACCCGCGGTGCTGCTCGATGAGCTGGGACAGCGCCGCCGCCTCCTCCAGGGAGAGGTCGTCCTCGGCTCCGCACCGCGAGCACGAGAGGTGCACGTGGCCGGCCTCCTCCACCCGGTGGTACTCGGCGCCCGACTCGAGGTGGGCGTGGGCCAGGATGCCCGCCTCCTCGAGGAGCGCCAGGGTCCGGTACACGGTGGACGCGTTCACCCCGGGCATCGCCTCCTGGACCTTGCGGGTGAGCGCGGTGGGCGAGATATGGCCCTGGGTCCGCATGATCTCCGCGACGATCGCGCGTCGCTGCGGCGTCATGCGCAGCCCACGGCGGCGGAGGATCTCGATGACGTCGTCCACGTACGCATCCCTGGCGATCATGAGGGCAGTGTAGCAAGCGCTTGCAGCTGCAACGCACCTGCGTCTGCCCTGGACCGCGGCCCATGACGCGGGAGCCGGCGAGCCGTCTGGAAAGATAGGGGTATGCGAGGGGAGTTCGTGCGGGTGGAGACGAGCGGCTCGGTGGCCACGATCCGGCTCGACCGTCCCCCGGCCAACGCGCTCAACCTGGTGGCCTCGCTCGAGCTGCAGGAGGCGGCCCGGGCGGTGGCGGAGGACCAGTCGGTCCGCGCGGTGGTCGTCTGGGGGGGCGAGCGCATCTTCGCGGCCGGGGCCGACATCGCCGAGATGGTGGAGCAGGGGCCCGCGGAGGTGGAGCCACAGGTCACGGCGTTGGAACGGGCCTGCCGCGAGCTGGAGGCTGTTCCGAAGCCGGTCGTCGCGGCCATCAGCCGCTACGCCCTGGGCGGTGGGTACGAGCTCGCGCTGGCCTGCGACATCCGCGTCGCCGGCGCGGACGCGAAGGTGGGCCTGCCCGAGATCCGACTCGGGATCATCCCGGGAGCGGGGGGCACGCAGCGGCTCCCGCGCCTCGTTGGCCTCCGCGTG
Organism: bacterium HR12; assembly: GCA_002898915.1. Lineage (GTDB taxonomy): Bacteria > Actinomycetota > UBA4738 > UBA4738 > HRBIN12 > HRBIN12. The sequence goes on along the minus strand of BEHO01000038.1, from coordinate 3,094 downwards.
GCGAGGGAGCTGATCTACTCGGGTCGGCACGGGCCGGCCGACGAGGCGCTCCGGCTGGGGCTCGTGGATCGGGTCGTGCCGCCGGAGGAGGTGTACGCCGCCGCGCTGGCCGAGGCCGAGCGGTGGGCGCGCGGGCCGACCGTGGCCATCGGGGCGGCCAAGGCCGCGCTGCGGGCCGCGGCGGCGGGCCTCGAGGAAGGCCTGGCGGTGGAGCGTCGCGAGTTCCTGCGGCTGTTCGAGACCCGCGACAAGACCGAGGGGATGCGGGCGTTCCTGGAGAAGCGCGAGCCGAGGTTCGAGGGGAGGTAGGTGTGAAGGTCAGGCGGGCGACCCCGGAGGACGTGCCGTCCCTCGTGGCGCTGTTCCAGGAGCTGGATCGGATGCAGGCGGACTGGCGGGTGTTCACGCCCCGCCCGGGCTTCTACGACGAGGTGGGCCGGAAGTACCGGGAGGCGATGAACACCCCCGACGCGATCGTGCTCGTCGCCGAGGACGACGAGGGGGAGGTCGTGGGGATGGCCTACGGCGAGACCCAGGTCCCCTCGCGGTTCTCCGACGAGCGGGCCCTCGAGCTGTCGGGGGTCGTCGTCCGCGCTGGCTACCGCGGCCGCGGCGTGGGGCGAGCCCTGGTCCGCGAAGCGGCCCGCTTCGCGAGGGATCGCGGGATCGACTGGATCGAGCTCAAGACGTTCGCCCCGAACCGGGGCGCGATGGCGTTCTGGGAGGGGCTGGGCTTCACCCCCCGGGTCGTCCAGCTCACGAGCCCCACCGAAGCCCTGCTGGAGCGCCTGGACGAGGGCTGAGCCCCGCGGCCCGGATCCGATCGCCGCGGTCGGGAACGAACCGGGGGGCTCGATGGTTAGAATGAGAGATGGCTCCGCGAGGAGGCGGAGCGGTGGGGACCCAAGGAGTGAGACATGGCTTCGGAGTCCATGTACCGCGGGGCACGTGTTCGGGAGCTCCCACGCGCCAATCGGACCTACGGCTCGGGTCGCGTCTGCGCGGCCGAGGGTTGCAACACCCGGCTCTCGATCTACAACAAGTGGAAGTACTGCTGGCAGCACGAACCCGTGCACACGTACGTCGCACGGGGCAAGCGCCGCAGGCGCAAGGAGATCCAGGCGGCGTGAGCGCCTGAGGTCCTCGACCTCACCGGCCTGCAGGAGGCCCTCCCGGGGGCGGGGAGGGCCTCCGTCCTACGACGAAGGGCCGCATCAAGGGGTGGCGCGGGGGCGCCGACAACCTGAACGAGGCCGCTCCCCCCGAACCGCGGCCGATGGACCATGCCGAAGGACGTCGCCGGCCTCCCCGAGATGCGGGAGGCCGACTGCCCGTTCTGCGAGCGGGCCGTGCTGGTGTACGAGGACCCGCCGCGGTGCCCCCTCTGTGCGTGTCCGATCGAGCGTGACCGCATGCGGCCGTTCGCCTGGCCCGATGAGGAGACCTCCCCGTCCTGACCGGCCCCGCGGGGGGTTCAGGGGACGAGGACGGCCTCGCGCCAGCCCCGGACCGAGCTCACGAGCGCGAGCGCCTCGGCCGCCCGGGCCTCCTCGATCCGGACCCGACGCTCCCGGAGGCGGCCCTCGCGGAGGAGGCGCTCGCGGAGGGTCCCGGGGAGCAGGCCGGCCTCCCGCGGCGGCGTGACCCACGCGCCGTCCAGGCGGACGGCGAGGTTGGCGATGGTCGTCTCGGTCACCTCGCCCAGGACGTTCGTGAGCACGACGTCCTCGACGTCGGGGCGCCGCCGGCGCCGCCGCTCGTAGGGTTCGCGGCGCGTCGTCTTGTGGTAGAGCCAGACGTCCGCGGGATCCACCGGCTCCTCGTCGAGCGCCACGCGAACCGGCCCCGACGGCGCCGGCGGGAGCGGACCGAGCTCCGTCGAGCAGGTGCCGTCGCGCTCCAGCACGAGCCGCACGCGCGCCGGCTCCTCCCCGACGGCTGCCCCGAGGGCGGCGAGCGCGGCGTCGCGGTCGAAGGGGAAGCCGAAGTAGGCGGCGGAGGCCGCGAGGCGCCCCAGGTGCTCCGCGAGGTCTGCGAAGCCCGTCGACGGCTCGAAGCGCAGGGTCTCGAACAGGGCGAACGCGGGCCGGGGACCAAGCACCCGAGCCTTCGCGAGGGCCTCCTCGTACTCGGTGGCGGCCGAGGAGTCGAAGGTGACCCCACCTCCGACGCCGTACTCCGCGATCCCGGTCTCCACGTCGACGACGGCCGTGTGGATAGCCACGTTGAACCGGGCGCGGGGGGCGTCCGCGTCCGGTGGGGCGAGGTAACCGACGGCGCCGCAGTACACCCCCCGCGGGGAGTCCTCCAGCTCGGCCGTGAGGCGCATGGTGGAGACCTTCGGGGCGCCGGTCACGGAGCCGCTCGGGAACAGGGCTCGGAAGATCCCCACCAGATCGACGTCCGGGCGGAGCTCCGCCGTGATCGTCGAGGTGAGCTGCCAGACGGTCTCGTACCGCTCGACCCGGAACAGCTGGTCCCAGGCCACGCCGCCGGGCACCGAGATCCGCCCGAGATCGTTGCGGAGGAGATCCACGATCATCGCGTTCTCGGCCCGATCCTTGGGCGAGGCGGCGAGCCGGCGCGCGGCCTCCTCGTCCTCCTCGAGCCACCGTCCGCGCGGTGCGGTGCCCTTCATCGGGCGGGTCGTGATGCGGTTCCCGTCCAGGCGGAAGAACAGCTCCGGCGAGGCGGAGCAGATCCGGTAGCGGCCGAGGTTCAGGTAGGCGGCGTACGCGCCGCGCTGGGCGAGCGCCAGGTCCCGGTACAGCTCACGGTCGTCCCGCCCGAGCGTGGCGCGGAGCCGGAAGGTGTGGTTGACCTGGTACGTGTCGCCGGCGGCGATCGCCTCCCGGATCCTCGCCACCGCGGTTTCGTAGGTGACCCGATCGACGGAGGCCCGCCAGGTGGGCGGCTCGGGCACCTCCGTCGGGGGTCGGGGCGGCTCGGCCCCGCGGCGCTCGGCGAACAGGCCGAACCAGGCGACCGGCAGGTACCTCCTTTCGTCAAAGGGGCGCTTGGCCAGGGCGGAGAGGCTGGGCAACCGGGGCTTTTCCGCCTTCTCCAGCTTGACGAAGTTGACCCGAAGCCCCGC
>BEHO01000037.1 GCA_002898915.1 bacterium HR12 | reverse complement strand
CCATCGGCACGAAGAGCTGCCGGAGGGCGAACGGCTCGTAGCGGTCCAGGAGCAGCCCGCCGAGGTGCACGCCGAGGAGGGCGAGGCCGGACGTGGACATGAACTGGTGCGCGAGGGTCGCCGTGGGCTTGGAGACGAGCTTCCCGAACGGGGTCGTCGTCGCGACGAGCCCCCAGCAGACCGAGAGGAACAGCATCACGTACGCGCCGATCCCCGCCGCCCGCAGGACGTTCCAGGTCGTCACGCGGCCACCGTCCCGGGCTCGAGGTTGGTGAGGACCCGCCCGTCGGCGAGGACGAGCACGCCGGGGACGTCCTGCAGCGATCCGGGGCCGCGCAGCAGCGCGTCCTTCGCCGCCACCTCGGCCTCGGCGCACGTCGGGGCCCAGGCGGTCGCCTGGAGCACGCCCGTCGCCGCGGGGAGGGCGGTGGCGGGATCGATGAGGTGATGGAGCCCCGGCCCCCAGGCGCGCCGCGTGGTCGAGGAGGTCGCGAGGGCCCCGCCGAGGAGGTGCAGGCGCAGGAGCTCGGCGCTCGGGTCCTCGGGGTCCTCCACGCCCACGGGGATCCCCTCCGACGGGGGATCGCCGGCCACGCGGAGGTCGCCGCCCGCGTTCACGAGCACCCACCGGAGCCCGGCCTCGAGCGCCGCGGCGACGGCGAGGTCGACCGTCCATCCCTTGGCGATCCCCCCGAGGTCGAGGCCCACCCCCTCCGGCAGGTGGAGGGTGGGCCCTTCGAGGCGGACCTCGCGCCATCGACCGCAGGCGCGCGGGGGTCGGAGCGCCGCTCGGGCCCCCGCGAGCAGCTCGTCGAAGCCCCGCTCGTAGCCGGCGGCGACGACCGCGTCCAGGACCGTCGGGTCGAAGCGGCCCGACGTGCGGCGGGCGGCCGCGAGCGCCTGGGAGACGAGCTCGGCGAGCTCGGGAGAGAGGCGCGTCGGCCGCCCGGCTCGGCGGTTGATCCGGCTGAGCTCGCTGTCCGGGCGGAACCGCGAGCAGCGCCGCTCGAACCGCTCGAACGTGTCCCGGACGCGGACGACGGCGTCGGCGAAGGAACGGGGGTCCTCGGAGGCGTCGGTGAGGACCTCGACGCGCGTGCCCATAGCCCGGAAGGCGTGACGGTGGATCTCCATCAGGAGCCCCCCGTCGTCACCGGTGGGGGTGCGGCGACCGCGGAGCCTCCCGGGTCGGCGGTGCCGCCGGTCGATCCGCCCCCCACGTAGACGTACCGCACCTGGGGCGCCTCGGGGGCGGCTCGCACGATGACCCGGCGGGTGATCCTCTTCACGATGACGACCTGCCGCCTGGGCGGCGCGGCCTCCGCCCCGGCCGAGGCCGGTCTGGGCGAGAGGGTGAGCGAGGCGAAGGGGGCGGCGAAGGCGGCGCCGCCGGCCACCCAGGCGATCGCGCGCAGCGCGCCGCGCGAGAGCCGGCGGCGCCGCCGAGCCGCCTCACTCATCGTCCCCTTCCTCGTACCCGTCCTCGTACCCGTGGTCGTCGTCGTACCCGTGGTCGTCGTCGTACCCGTGGTCGTCGTCCTCGTACCGGTCGTCGTCCTCGTACCCCTCGCTCTCCTCGTACCGGTCGTCGTCCCCGTAGCCCTCGTCCGGCGAGTCCTCGCGAGGGACCTCCTGGGAGGCCGGCGCGGGGAGGGTGACCACCTGGACGGCGCGATCGGCGCCCTTGGCCTGCTTCTCCACACGGATCGTGCGGTGGATGGTCCGGACGATCGGCTTCTCACGAGCCGCCCGCTGCGGGCCCGCCTCGGCCGCCCGGTCTCCGGAGAGCGCGAAGGACAGGGCCACCGACCCGCCGAACAGGGCGAGGACGACCCCCGCCGCCATCAGCATCGCGGTTCGCTTCTTCATCGATCCCTCCTCGGTCTTGGTCGCCCCGAATCTAGGGAGGGGCCGGTGAGGGGCCTTCCAAGGCGCGGTTAAGGGACGGCTAAGGATCCGGGGCGAACGGGCCGGCGCGAAGGGTCCGCTCGGCCGTGTCGCCGCAGCCGGAGGGAGGCGACCCTGGAGGAGGAAGGAGGGGCGGGATGTTCGAGCGGATCCTCCTCGCCGTCGACGGCTCCGAGCACAGCCGCCGGGCGGTCGCCGTCGCGGGGGACCTGGCCCGTCGTTACGACGGGGAGGTGGTCGTCTTCCACGCGCGCGAGCACGAGCTCGCCTGGGGGACCGACGTCGACCTGGAGAGCGCCGAGGAGGCCCGTGAGCTCGTGGACGGCGTGGTGCGCGAGCTGAAGGACGCGGGCGCGAACGCCCGGGGCGAGGTCGTGCGGGTGCCCCTCGGCAACGTGCCGCGCGCGATCGTCGACGCGGCGAGGGCCGAGGACGCCGGGCTCATCGTCGTGGGCACGCGGGGGCTCTCGGATTGGGAGCGGCTGCTCCTCGGCAGCGTGGCGCACAAGGTCGTGCACCTCGCCCCCGTGCCGGTGCTCGTCGTGCGGTGACTCAGCCCGGGGCCTGGAGCCGGCGGCTCGCCTCGGTCATGAGCTCGGCGAGCGGCACGGGGTCCGCCGGGTCGTAGCGGGCGGCGCCGACCGAGAGCGAGAGCGGCGCGGTGCGGCCGCTCCGCGCGTTGCGCGCCGCCACCGCCTCCACGAGGCGCGCGAGCACGATGGCCTCGGCGCCGGCGGCGTTGCCGGTGAGGAGCACGCAGAAGGCGTCGGTCCCGACGCGGGCGAGGACGTCGGAGTCCCGCACCGCCTGCCGCAGGACCTCGGCCGTCTCCGCCAGTAGACGCGGTCCCTCCGCCGCCCCGTGGGTCTCGCTCACCCGGGTGAGGTCGTTCAGGCGCACGAACACCAGCACGACGGGCTCCTGCGTCCGGTCGGCGAGGCGGAGGTGGTGCTCGGCGAGCTGCTCGAAGCCCCGAGCGTTGTAGAGGCCGGTCAGCTCGTCCACCACGCGGTGCCGGTGCAGCTCGCGCTCCAGCCGGTGGAGGGAGATCGCGTACCGGATCGAGCGGCGGATGGTGGCGGGGTCGGCCCCCGGCGGGATCACGTCGTGCGCCCCCGCCTCCAGCGCGACCACCGCCTCGGCGTCGTCCGCGACGGCGACGACGGGGAGCTCGGGGACGCGCTCGCGGAGGGAGCGGATGGCCTCGGGGCCGAGGGAGAGCGCGACGAGGGCCACGTCCGCGCCGCGCTCGTCGAGCCGGTCGAGGGCCCCCTGGAGCGTCTCGGCCCGCTCCGTGGAGAGGCCCTCGCCCTCGGGAGCCGGGGTGGGCCCGACGGCGAGGACGTCGATCGGCACCTCCCCTCGGAGCCCCGCCATGGCGCGAGGATATCCCGAGGACCCAACGGCGGGCGACCCCATCCGCCGCCCGATCGCCACGGGCCCGCCCCGCGTGGGGCCGGGCTCGGTACGCTGGGTACGACATGGACGATCCCGGATCCCGTCCGCGCGTGCGCCGCGGCCTGCTCGCGGCCACCGCGAGCGTCGCCGCCCTCATCATGCTCGTCGGGGCCCTCGGGATGGGTTCCTACGTGTGGGCCAGGCAGAAGATCCGGACGTTCGGCTCGACCCTGAGCCCCTCGCCGGGCGCCTCGCCGACGGCCAGCCCGACCCCCGACATCGCCGGGCGGTGCGACGAGCGGGCCTGCAACTACCTCCTGCTCGGCAGCGACTCGCGCGCGGGCCTCTCGCCCGAGGAGCAGGAGGCCTTCGGCACCGACGAGGACATCGGCGGCGAGAACCGCGCGGACACGATCATCCTCGTCCACACCGAGCCGAAGGAGCGACGGGCGATCTTCCTCTCGTTCCCGCGGGACCTCTGGGTGGAGATCCCCGGCCGCGGCATGGGCAAGATCAACTCGGCGTTCGAGGGCGGGGTCGAGGGCGGCGGGCCGGCCCGCGTCGCGCGCACGATCACCAACCTCACCGGTCTCAAGATCCACCACGTCCTCTACATCGACCTCGCCGGCTTCCAGGGTCTGGTGGACGCCCTCGGGGGCGTGGAGATGTGCGTGCCGTACCCGATGCAGGACCCCCTCACCGGTCTCGACATCGAGGCGGGGTGCCAGCGCTTCGACGGGCGGACGGCCCTCGCGTACGTGCGGACGCGGCACCAGGTCTGCGACAAGATCCCCGATTTCGCCCGGATCGGTCGGCAGCAGCAGTTCCTGCGCGCGGTCATCGCGAAGCTCCTGTCCCCGGCGGAGCTGCTCCGGCTGCCGACCCTCGTCCCGGAGCTGGTGAGGAACTTCGTCGTGGACGAGGGGCTCGCGAACCCCGCCGAGCTCGTCTACCTCGCGGGGCAGCTGAACGGGGTCAACACCGGCAACGCCGACTTCCGGGTCGTGCCGACCGCGCCGGCCGGCGTGTACGTGAACGGTGCGTACCTGTCGATCGTCCGGCTGGTGGAGCCGGACGCGAGCCGCCTGTTCGCCGCCCTCCGCGAGGGCCGGCCCCTCGGCGACCTCGGCAAGGAGCTGCCCCAGACCCCGCCGTCCCCGGCGAACATCGCGGTCGAGGTGTACGACCGCGGCTCGCTCGGCGGCGCGGCCGAGGTGCTCGGGATCCTCACCCGGGGTGGGTTCCTCGTGCCGCCCGCGGTGACCCCCGCGGCCGAGCTCGGGGTCGACGTGCGGGGCTCGGCCATCCTGTACGTCCCCGGCGAGGAGGACAAGGCTCGGGTCGTGGCGCAGTTCGTGCGTGGCCTCGAGCTGCGGCCGGCGCCCCGCGCGGCGATCGGCGGCGCCGACGTCGCGGTGCTCGTCGGGCGGAACTACGAACCCCCGCCCCTCGAGGGCTCGCCGCCCCCGACCGAGGCGGACTGCCCGGCATGAAGGCCCTCGTGCTCTCGGGAGGCGAGGGTTCGCGGCTCCGACCCCTCACCCACACGAACGCGAAGCAGCTGATCCCGATCGCGAACACGCCGATCCTCTTCCACGTCCTGCGGGCGATCGCCGAGGCCGGGATCACGGAGGTCGGCATCGTCGTCGGCCACACCGCCGAGGAGGTCCGGGCCGCCGTCGGCGACGGCTCGGCCTTTGGCCTGGCCGTCACCTACATCCCGCAGGAGGCGCCCCTCGGCCTCGCCCACGCCGTGCTGACGGCGGCGGACTTCGTCCGGGGCGGACCCTTCGTGATGTACCTCGGCGACAACGTGCTGCTCCAGCCGATCGACGGGTTCGTGCGGGAGTTCGAGCGCGCGCGCCCGGACGCCCAGATCTTCCTCGCCCGCGTCCCGGAGCCGGAGCGCTTCGGGGTGGCGGTCCTCGACGGCGACCGGGTCGTGCGGCTGGTGGAGAAGCCCCGGGAGCGCATCTCCGACCTCGCCCTCGTCGGCGTCTACCTGTTCGACGAGCCGATCCTCGAGGCCTGCGCGTCGCTCCGGCCCTCCTGGCGGGGCGAGCTCGAGATCACCGACGCGATCCAGTGGCTGATCGACCACGGCCACACGGTCAGGGCCGAGCTGGTCACCGGATGGTGGAAGGACACGGGCCGCCCGGAGGACCTCCTGGAGGCGAACCGCATGATGCTCGGGACGCTGGAGCCCAGGGTGGAGGGGACGGTCGACGCGGACTCCGTCCTCGAGGGCGTCGTCGTGGTCGAGGCAGGGGCGAAGGTGGTCGGCTCCCACCTGCTCGGGCCGACGATCGTGGGCCCTGGCACGCTGGTCGAGGGCTCGACCGTGGGCCCCTACGCCTCGATCGCCGGGGGATGCGAGATCCGGGAGAGCGCGGTCGCCGACTCCATCGTGATGGAGGGCTGCCGCATCCTCGGCGTCCCGGGGATCGCCGGCTCGATCCTCGGACGCGGTGTGGAGATCCGCCGCGGCGACGGGGGTCTGCACCGGCTCGTCCTCGGGGACCAGAGCCGCGTCGAGACCCCGTGAGGTGCTCGTGCGCGCGCTCCTCGACGCCCGGCCGGCCCTGGACCCCGTTCGCACCGGCGTCGGTCACTACGCGGAACGGCTGATCCGTCACCTCCCGCGGGTCGACCCCGAGGGGCGCTACGTGGCCTGGTACCTGCACGCCCGCGGCCTGCTCCGGCCTCGCCGCTTCTTCGCGGACGTCCCCGGCCTGGAGGAGCGCGCGACGAGGATCCCCGCCCGGCTGTATCAGCCGGTGTCCTGGAGGCTGGGCGCGCCGCGCGTCGAGTGGCTCGCCGGGGCCTTCGACGCCCTGCTCGCCACGAACTTCCTCCCGCCGCCCACCGGCCGGATGGAGCGGGTCGTCCTCGTCGTCCACGATCTCGCCTTCGAGGTCTACCCGCGCACGGCCCCGCAGATCGACGAGCGATGGCGACGCCGGTTCGCCCGGGCCGTGCGCCGCGCCGGCGCGATCATCGTGCCCTCGGTCTCCGCCAAGGGGGACCTGATCGCGCGGTACGGTCCGCCCGAGGACCGGGTGCACGCGATCCCCCACGGCGTGGACGCCGAGGCCTTCGCCGCGGTGCCGCCCGAGGAGGTCGCCAGGGTGCGGGAGCGCTACCGGATCCGGGGCCCGTACGTCCTGTTCGTCGGCGGCCTCGAGCCCCGGAAGAACCTCGTGACGCTCGTCCGCGCCTTCGCCGCGGCGCGCGTGGACGCGAGCCTCGTGATCGCGGGCGGCCGCGTGCGATGGTTCCCCGCCGAGGAGGCGCGGATCCACGCGGCGGTGCTGCGGCTGCCGGAGCCGGCCCGCTCCCGCGTGGTCTTGACCGGCTACGTGAGCGAGGAGGACAAGCGGGCGCTCATGGCGGGGGCCGAGGCCCTCGCCTACCCGTCGCTCTACGAGGGGTTCGGGTTCCCCGTGCTCGAGGCGATGGCGGCCTGCACCCCGGTCCTCACCTCGAACGTCTCGTCGCTGCCGGAGCTCGCCGGCGAGGACGCCCTGCTCGTCGACCCCAAGGACGAGCACGAGATCGCCGAGGGGCTCCGGCGGGTGCTCGAGGACGGGGAGCTCCGGGAGCGGCTGATCGGGCCGGCCCGAGCGCGAGCGGCGGGCTTCACCTGGGAGGTCGCCGCGCGGCGGACGGCCGAGGTCCTCCGCTCCGTGGCGCGGGCGGCCCGGGGGTAGACTCGGGCGGCCATGGGGGAGCGCCGCCGGATCCTCGTCACGGGCGGGGCCGGGTTCATCGGTTCCCACCTCGTCGATCTCCTGCTCGGGCGTCCCGACGTCGAGGTCACGGTGCTCGACGCGCTCACCTACGCGGGCACCCGCCGGAACCTCCTCGCGCACGAGGGGGACCCTCGGTTCCGCTTCGTGCGCGGGGACGTGGCCGACCCCGCCGCCGTCGAGCCGCTCGTGGCCGAGGCCGACCACGTCGTCCACGCCGCCGCGGAGTCCTTCGTGGACCGGAGCATCGAGGACCCGCGGAGGTTCGTCGTCACGAACGTCCTCGGGACGCAGGTCGTGTTGGAGGCCTGCCGGCGGGCGCGCGCGCCGATGACCTTCGTCTCGACGGACGAGGTCTACGGGGAGAACGCGCCGGAGGGGCGGTTCACCGAGGACGCCCCGATGCGGCCGCGGAGCCCGTACGCGGCGAGCAAGGCCGGAGCGGACCTGCTCTGCGGCGCCTACGCCGTCACGTACGGGACGCTGGTGACGATCGTGCGCGGCACGAACACCTTCGGTCCACGCCAGCATCCGGAGAAGGCCATCCCCACCTTCGTCCTCGCCGCGCTCGATGGCCGTCCGCTCCCCGTCTACGGCCGGGGGGAGCAGCGGCGGGAGTGGCTGTACGTGGGGGACTTCGTGCGGGCCATCGCCGTCGTGATGGAGCGGGGCGAGCCCGGGACCGCCTACAACATCGGCGGCGGGCGCGAGCTCGCCAACCTGGAGCTCGCCCGCGAGATCTGCCGCCTGGTCGGCGCTCCCGAGGAGCTCGTCACGTTCGTCCCCGACCGCCCGGGCCACGACTTCCGCTACGGGGTGGCCTGGGACCGACTGGCGGCGCTCGGCTGGCGGCCGGAGGTCCCCTTCGAGGAGGGGCTCGCGCGGACCGTGGCCTGGTACCGGGACCACCGGGACTGGGTGGCCGAGATCCTCGAGGGGGCGCGGACGTGAGGATCCTCGTGACGGGGGCGGGGGGCGGCCTCGGGCGCGCCTTCCGCGAGGTCGTGCCGGGGCATCACGACCTCATCGCGCTCACCCACGACGAGCTCGACGTCGGGGATCACCACGCCGTGATGCGGACCGTGGTCCCGCTCGCGCCGGAGGCGATCGTGAACC
>BEHO01000036.1 GCA_002898915.1 bacterium HR12 | reverse complement strand
ACGCCGCTCTGGGACTTCCCCGAGGGGACGCTCTGCCAGCGTGAGGTGGCCGCTTACGTGCTCGCACGGGCGCTCGGCTGGCCACGGGTGCCGCCCACGGTGCTCCGCGACGGTCCCTTCGGCGAGGGCGCCGTCCAGGCGTTCCTCCCCTTCGATCCCTCACGGCACTACCTCACGATGCGCGAGGAGCGGGCGGACGAGTTCCGCCGGGTGGCCCTGTTCGACGTCGTCGTGAACAACGCCGACCGCAAGTCGGGCCACTGCCTGCTGGACGAGGAGGGTCGCCTGTTCGTCGTCGACCACGGCGTGTGCTTCCACGCCGAGCCGAAGCTGCGCACGGTCATCTGGGACTTCGTGGGCGAGCCGATCCCGGCGGACGCCCGCGCCGACCTCGAGCGGCTGCGGGACCTCCTCGAGGCGGGTCCGCTCGTCGAGGAGCTCGAGGCGCTCCTGTTCCCGGCCGAGCTCCGGGCGCTCCGACGGCGGGTGCGGGACCTCCTCGCCGAGGGCGTGTTCCCCGAGCCGGGACCGGGGCGGCCCTACCCGTGGCCGATCGTGTGAGGATGGTGTGAGGATGGTGCCGTGACCCGGGAGAGCGGAGGACCGCTGGACGTGGCGCTCGGGGGCGTGGACTCTCCGCTCGGTCGGATCTCGGTCTTCGTGACCCGGGCCGGGCTCGTCCGGGTGGCGTACCCCGAGGAGCCCCTGGACCGGGTGATGGAGGAGGTGGGCGAGGTCGTCTCGCCCCGGATCCTGGAGGATCCACGCGGGACCGAGGACGTCCGCCGCGCGATCGACGCCTACTTCGAGGGCCGGCTCCGTCGGTTCGACCTCCGGATCGACTGGGCCTTCGTGCCGGACAGGTTCTCCCGGCGCGTGCTGGAGGCGACGGCCCAGATCCCCTACGGGACGGTCTCGACCTACGGGGACGTGGCGGCGCGCGCGGGGAGCCCGCGGGCGGCCCGGGCCGCCGGGAACGCCCTGCACGACAACCCCGTGCCGATCGTCGTGCCCTGCCACCGGGTGGTGCCGGCGAGCGGGGGGATCGGCGGGTACGGCGGGCAGGAGTGGCGGAAGGCCTGGCTGCTCGAGCTGGAGGGGACGCTAGCTGGAGGGACCCTGGACGTCGCCGAGGTCCCGTGGCGCGGGGTGCGGGCGCCGGACGCCGCGCGGCCGGGTCGTCCACGTGTTGACGACGGGTAACCCCGCTCCCGCCGGCGCGCGTCAACCCCTTGATGGGAACGTCTGCGGTCGGAGCGGTCAAGGTGTTGACGGGTGGCGGCGGGCGAACCCCCACCGGTCGTCCACGTGTTGACGGGTGGCGGCGAGCGGACCCCGGACCGCCGTCCACGTGTTGACGCGCCTCGGTGAGCCCGCCCCGGCGTGACGTTCACCGCCAACCCGGCGAGAATCGAGCTCGTGCGCACCCGGTCCCCCATGCTCGCCGCCGCGCTCGCGCTCGCATCCACGGCGGCCCTCGTCGGCTGCGGCGGCGCCTCGGCCCCAGCGACGTCCCCCACCGACCACGGCTCCCACGGCTCCGGCGAGCCGGAGGTCGACGCGTACCTCGCCCTCTGCGACATGCGCGACCTCATCGCGGCGGGCGACCTCGAGCGGGCCGAGGCCACCTTCCACGACGAGGTCCACGAGGCCCTCCACGAGCTGGCCGAGGAGCTCGAGACCACGGACCGGGAGGCCTCGGCCGCGCTCCTGGTCGCCAAGGCCAAGGTGGAGGCCGACCTGGAGCGGGAACCGGTCGAGCCCGCCGCGCTCGGCGAGGACACGCGCACGCTCCAGCGCGCCATGGCCGAGGCCCTCGGGGCCGCGGGGATCGATCCCCCGAGCTGTCGCGCGGAGGCAGCCTGATGGCGCGGCGCGGGGCTGCCCGGGGCCGCGCCCCGGTTCACGCCGGGGTCCTCGCTCCGCTCCTCGCCCTCGGCATCATGGCGGCCTCCTGCGGCGGCCCCGGCGGAACGACCTCCGGCGGAACGGGTGCCGGAGCCACGCCCCCGACGCCGCAGCGCTCCGACGTCGTCGCCATCGTCGCCAGCGTGGACCTCTACGTCGGCGCCCCGCAGCGGGTCGCGGTCGGTCTCGTCACGAACGACAACCGCCTCGTGAGCTACGGGACCGCGGAGCTCGCCTTCGCGTACCTCGGCCCGGCCGGGCAGCCCGGCGAGCCCCAACCCGGCCCGCGCGCCACCGCCACCTTCGTCCCCACCTACGGGACGGAGACGAGCGGCGCCGACCGGCCCGCGATCACCCTCCCCTCGGAGGCCCGCGGCGTCTACGAGGCGAGCGGCGTCACCTTCGACCGCGCTGGGATCTGGCAGGTGCGGGTGGGGGTCGACGTCGAGACCCTCGGTCCGACCACGGCCCTGGCCGCCTTCGAGGTCGCCGAGGAGCCGGCCCTCCCCGCCCCCGGCGACCCGGCCCCCCGGACCGAGAACCTCACCCTGGGCTCCGAGGGCGTGCCCGAGGCCGCCATCGACTCCCGCGCGGTCACCGCGGGGAAGGTCCCCGACCCCGAGCTCCACCGCGCCACCATCGCAGAGGCGATCCGGGAGGGACGTCCCGCGCTCGTCGTGTTCGCGACCCCCGTCTACTGCGTGAGCCAGTTCTGCGGACCGGTCACCGACATGGTGCAGGACCTCGCCCACCGCTACGCGGACCGGGCGGCCTTCATCCACGTGGAGATCTGGGAGGACTACGAGGCGCAGGAGCTGAACGAGGCGGCCGTCGAGTGGCTGCGGATGCCGGACGGCAACCTCACCGAGCCGTGGCTGTTCCTCATCGGCCCCGACGGGCGGATCCTGGACCGCTGGAGCAGCCTCTGGTCCGAGGACGAGGTGGCGCGGGCCCTGGAGGCCCTCCCCGCCCCCTGACCGCCCGCCCCGAGCGCGGTACCGTTCGGGCCGTGAACGGGCGCGCGCACGGGCACCCATCACCGGCGGCCCTCGAGGGCAGCCGCAGCGGGATCCGGGCCGTGAAGGTCTCCCTCCTCGGCCTCGGCCTCACGGCCCTCGGGCAGCTCGCCGTGGTGCTCCTGAGCGGCTCGGTCGCCCTGCTCGCCGACACCGTGCACAACGCCGCCGACGCCCTCACGGCGGTCCCGCTCTGGGTGGCCTTCGCCCTCGGGCGTCGGCCCCCGAGCCGGCGGTACCCCTACGGGCTGCACCGGGCGGAGGACCTGGCGGGCGTGCTCATCGTGCTGGCCATCGCGGCCTCGGCGTGCCTGGCCGCCGTGGAGTCCGTCCGGCGCCTGCTCGACCCGCGCCCGATCGAGAACCTGCCCTGGGTGGCCGCGGCGGGGGCGGTGGGGTTCCTCGGCAACGAGGCCGTGGCCTGGTACCGGATCCGGGTCGGGCGCCGCATCGGCTCGGCGGCGCTCGTCGCCGACGGGCTCCACGCTCGCACCGACGGTCTGACCTCCCTCGGGGTGCTCGCCGGGGCCGGAGGTGCCGCCCTCGGCTTCGAGTGGGCCGACCCGATGGCCGGGCTCGCCATCACCGTCGCCATCCTCCTCGTGCTCGCCCAGGCCGCTCGCGGCGTGATCCGGCGCCTGCTCGACGGTACCGAGGAGGCCACCGTGATCCTGCTCGAGGAGACCGCGGCCGCCGTGCCGGGTGTCGAGCACGTCACCTCGGCCAGGGCGCGCTGGACCGGTCACGTCCTCAACGCGGAGCTCGAGATCCAGGTCGACCCCACCCTCACCGTCGAGCAGGGCCACCGGATCGCCGAGGAGGTGGAGCACGCCCTCCTCCACCGGTTCCCGCACCTCCGGGGCGCCACGGTCCACGTCGACCCCCACGACCACCGACCGCCCTCGGGACCGACGGCGCACCACCGGCGCGGGTGACACCGCCCCCAGCCCGTAGGATGGTCGCGATGGATCTCCCCGAGGGCCCGCCGCTCCCCCCGCCTCCGCCGCTCCCGGAGATCGAGCACTGCTACCGACACCCGGCGGAGCCCACGCGCGTGCGGTGCGTCCGCTGCGGCCGCCCCATCTGCCCGGCCTGCATGATCCCCGCCCCCGTCGGCCACCAGTGCCCTGAGTGCGTGGAGCGCGCCCGGCGCGAGTTCCTCCTGGGGCCGGGGCGACGGATCGCGGTTCGGAGCGTCACCGCCACCCGGGTCCTGCTCGCCGCGATCGTGGCCGTCTTCGTCGTCGAGCTCGCCGTCGGCGGCCCCACCGCTCTCGGCGACGGCGAGCGCGCGCTCCTGCGTCTCGGCGCGCTGCAGCCCTTCCTCATCGCCGACGGCCAGGTCTACCGGCTGCTCACCGCGATGTTCCTCCACGCCGGGCTCTTCCACATCCTCTTCAACGGGTGGGCGCTCTGGGTGTTCGGCACGATGGTCGAGCGCGACTACGGGACGGCCCGCTTCCTCGCGATCTTCTTCCTCGCCGGCCTGCTCGCGAGCGCGACCTCCTACGCGTTCGGCTCTCCCGCCGCGATCGGCGTCGGCGCGTCGGGGGCGATCTTCGGGATCTTCGGCGCCTTCGTGGCCTACAACTACCGCCGACGCCACCTCGCGCTCGGCGCCGCGAACCTGCGCTGGGCGACGACCCTGCTCCTGCTCAACCTCCTGCTCGCGTTCTCCATCCCCGGCATCGACTGGCGGGCGCACCTCGGCGGGTTCCTGGCCGGCCTCGTCGCGGGAGCGGTCGCCGAGGGCTGGGGCACCCGGCGGCAGCGGACGGTCGTCGCGGTCCTCGGGTTCCTCGGTCTCGCCGTCGTCCTCGTCGCGCTCGTCGTCTGGCGCACGGGCGAGCTCCGCGCGATGCCCGAGTTCGAGCCGGCCGTCCGCTACTTCCAAGCGCTCGCGCGCTGAGCGACGCGGGCCGCCCGGACCCGGAGCGCGCCCGCCTCACGCCCGCCCGAGCGCGTAGAGCCCGCCGTCCCGCGACCCGACGTAGATCCGGCCCCGCCAGACCGAGGGCGTGGCCTCGATGCACCCGCCGACGCGCACCGCCCACAGCTCGCGCGGCTCCCGGTGCAGGTCGCCCGAGAGGTCGAACGCGTGGAGGGTTCCGCTGCAATCGCCCTGGAGCAGCACGCCGTCCACCGGCACCGGCGAGGACCAGGTCGGCCCGACCAGGTGGATCCGCCACGCCTCCTGGCCGGTCTCGCGGTCGATCCCGATGAGGTCCCCCGCGTTCGTGGCCACGTAGAGCATGTCCCCGTACAGCGCGGGGGTCGCCCACACCCCGCCGAGGCCGTCGGCGCCGCGCTCGGTCACGGGGAAGCCCCACACGAGCGGGTCGCGCGGACGGCGCGGGTCGAGCTTCATCACCTGGCCCACCTCGGCCGAGCGCCCGTTGAACCGCTGGAGCTCGCTCGCCACGTACAGGTACCCCTCCTCGTCGATGACGACGGTGGCGTCGGTGTCGTCCCCGGTCCAGAACCGGAACACCCGCCGCGCCCGGTCGCCGCGCCCGGCCAGGATCCGCAAGACGTCCCAGCCCTGGACCAGCCCGCCGGAGTTGGCGAAGTAGACGACCCCGTCCCGCTCCGCGACGGAGCCCTCGATCGAGACGTCGGTGTCGGGCAGGGCGGCCATCAGCGCGTCGTCGAACCCCGGCGCGGTGAACACGACCTCGGGGTCCACCGTGACGAGCCCGTCCCGGTCGTAGCCCCGGTTCAGGCGGATCACGTAGAACCAGGAGTTCTCTCCCCCCTCGATGAGGAGGTCGCCGATCACCAGGGGCGCGTCTCGGCGTCCAGGAAGTGGTAGCCCCCGTCGTACGCGTTGATGCGGATCTCGATCCGACCGCCCTCGCCCACGATCACGTGGGGCTGCCCGGTCCAGCCCACGCCGCACCAAACCTCGGTCTCCCCGCCGGCGGTGGACGAGCGGCAGAGGCCCCCGGAGGGCGGGTGGACGCGGCCCGCCCACCCCCCTCCCCGGCGTCGCGCGCCGCCCACCACGCCGCGGCAACGACGAGCGCGAGGAGCAGGAGGGTCACCGCGCCGAACGGCATCCCGCCGCGGGCCGCGTGGCGCCCTCGCCCCCGCACCCCGCGACCCCCGTGACTACACCGGCCCCTTCGAGCCCGGGTAGGACCCCAGGACCTTCAGCATCGAGGTGTGCAGCCGGACCTCCTCGAACGCCGCCTGGACGTCAGGGTCCTCGGCCGGCCGCTCGATGTCGACGTAGAAGACGTACTCGAAGGGGGCCCCGCGCCGGGGGCGGGACTCCAGCTTCACCAGGTTGATGCCGCGCTAGGCGAACGGCTGGAGGGAGGCGAGGAGCGAGCCCGGCCGGTCCACGACCGCCATCACGATCGAGCACTTGTCCGGCGTGCCGAGGCCAGCGTCGCGGGTCCCGATGGCCGCGAACTTGGTGAAGTTGTCGGGGTAGCTCTGGATCCGCTCCGCGAGGACCGCGAGCCCGAGCCGCCCGGCCACCTCGACGCCGGCGATCGCCGCCTCCTCCAGGTTCCCGCGCTCGGCCACCAGACGCGCGGCCCCCGCGGTGTCGTGCACCGGCACCGGCTCGATGTGGTGGACGGCGAGGAAGTCCTCGCACTGCGCCAGGGCCTGCCAGTGGGAGTACGCGCGCCGGATCTGCTCCAGGCGAGCGCCCGGCGGCGCGAGGAGCGCGTGATCCACCCGCACCACGACCTCGCCCACGATGCGGACGAGGCTGCTGTTCAGGAGCAGCTCGTACGTCTCGTTCACCGACCCGGCCTGGGAGTTCTCGACCGGCACGACGCCGAAGTCGGCCTCCCCGCTCGTCACACGCGAGAACACCAGACGCACGGTGTCGCACGGCATCCCCTCGGCGTCCGGGAACAGCGTGCGCACCGCGATCTCGCTGTAGGCGCCGGGCTCCCCCTGGTAGGCGACCTGCATGGTGGCAGCAGCCTAGCAGCGCCGCGCCCGCGCCCCGCGCCCGCGCGCCTACTTGAAGAACGTCTCGTAGACGCGGATGACCCCCGGCCCGAGGAGCACCACGAACATCGCCGGGAGGATCAGGAAGATCGTCGGGAAGAGCAGCTTCACCGGGACCTTCTGCGCCGTCTCCTCGGCCGCCTGGCGGCGCTTCACCCGCAGCTCCCGGGACTGGGCCCGGAGCACGTTCGCGATGCTCACGCCGAACAGCTCGGCCTGGATCATGGACAGGATGAAGGCCCGGAGCTCCGGCACGTCGGTCCGCTCACCGAGGTGACGGAACGCGTCCGCGCGCCCCACCCCGATCTGGATCTCCTGGAGCAGCCGGGCGAGCTCCTCGGCGAGCGGCCCCGGCACGTTCCGCACGACCTGGGCCAGGGCGGCGTCGAACCCCAGCCCCGCCTCGACGCTGATCGTGAGGAGATCCATCACGTCCGAGAGCTGTCGCCGGATCGTCTGCTGACGCGACCGCGCCATCGAGCCGAGGTACGCGCCGGGCAGCAGGTAGCCGACGACGGTGAAGAAGGCCGTGGCGATGACCCGCCACACCCCCGACCACGGGAGGACCGCGGCGATCAGGGCCCCGAGCACGAGGCCCGCGATCCCGCCCACGATCTTCAGCGCCGCCACCCGCTCGACCGTCCAGCCCTCGGGGCTCCCCGCGTAGACCAGGAGCTGCTGGGTGCGCCGGGCGGTGTCGAAGGGGGTGAGGGAGCGGAGGAACCGCCCCACCCGCGCGCCGAAGGGCACGAGCACGCGGTCGACCCAGGAGCCCCGCAGCTCCTGCTCCCGGAGGTCCACGGAGTCCGTGACCTGTCCGACCTGGGCCTCGAGGAGGCTCACCGGACGACGACGCTCGCGGGCCATCATGTCCACGAGCACGCCGACCATGAAGATGGTCAGGAACGTCCCGACGAGCGCGAGAGCCAGCCAGATCTCAGACATCGATCCTCACGATCCTCGTCATCCAGAACACCCCGATCCCCATCATGATGACCGCGCCGATGACCATCAGGATGCCGAGGGGGTGCGTGAAGAGCAGCCGCACGTACTCGGGATTGATGATCGCCTGGTAGAGCAGGAGCAGGGGCGGCAGGGAGCACAGGATCGCGATGGAGAGGCGACCCTCGGCCGAGAGCACCCGCACGAGTCGGCGGAGATAGCCCCGCTCCCGCACGGTGTTCCCCACGATGTCGAGGACCTCGGCCAGGTTCCCGCCGACCTGCCGCTGCACGTTGATGGCGATGACCGCCCACTTCAGGTCGTCGCTCCCCACCCGCAGGGCCATGGCGCTGAGCGCCTC
>BEHO01000035.1 GCA_002898915.1 bacterium HR12 | reverse complement strand
GTCGGCTACAGCTCGAACGTCTTCTTCCGGGGCGCGATCTCCGCGCTGCGGAACCGGACGCTGGACATGATGGTGCTCGTGGCGACCTCGATCGCGGCGGGGTTCGTCTACTCGGTCGCCGTCGTCCTCGGCTTGGAGGGCGAGCACTTCTTCGAGGCCGTCAGCCTGCTCGCCGCCTTCGTGCTGTTCGGGCACTGGATGGAGCTCCGGGCGCGGGCGGGTGCCTCCGATGCCGTGCGCGCGCTGCTCGAGCTCGCCCCGCCGGTGGCCGTGGTGCTCCGGGACGGGGTGCCGGTCGAGATCCCGACCGCCGAGGTCCTCGTCGGCGATCTGCTGCTCGTCCGCCCGGGGAGCAAGGTCCCCGTCGACGCCGTGGTCGAGGAGGGCACCTCCAGCGTGGACGAGTCGATGATCACCGGGGAGAGCCTGCCGGTCACCAAGCGACCCGGCGACCCCCTGATCGGCGCGACGATCAACCGGGAGGGCTCCCTCCGGGCCCGGGCGACGAAGGTCGGGTCCGAGACGGCGCTGGCGCAGATCGTCGCCCTGGTGCAGGCGGCGCAGAGCTCGAAGGCGCCGGCGCAGCGCCTCGCGGACCGGGCGGCGTTCTGGCTCGTGCTCGTCGCGCTCGGGGGAGGACTGGCCACCTTCGCGACGTGGTTCTGGTTCATCGGGTCCTCGTTCGAGACCGCGCTCCTGTTCGCGATCACCGTGATCGTCATCGCGTGCCCGGACGCGCTCGGGCTCGCGACGCCGACGGCGATCATGGTGGGGACGGGGATGGGCGCCCGGCGGGGGATCCTGTTCAAGGACGCCGGCGCGCTCGAGCGGGCGTCGAAGCTCGACACCGTGGTCTTCGACAAGACGGGGACCCTCACGGTCGGTCGGCCGACCGTCGCGGAGGTCCGCTCGACCGGCCTCCCGGAGACCGATCTGCTGCGTCTCGCCGCTGCGGTCGAGCGTGAGAGCGAGCACCCGCTCGCCGCGACCATCGCGGCGGCGGCGGTCGAGCGCGGCCTGGCCGTCCCCCGGGCGACCGGCTTCCGTGCCGTGCCCGGGGCCGGCGCGGTCGCCGAGGTGGAGGGGCGGCGCGTCGCCGTCGGCAGCCGCCGCCTCCTGGAGCGGGAGGGCGTCACGCTCGATGGCGTCGGGACCCTCGGGGAGGAGCTCCAGGGGGCCGGCCGCACGGTGGCGTTCGTCGGCGTGGATGGGCGCGCGGTGGGGGTGATCGCGCTCGCGGACGTGGTGCGCGACACGTCGGGCCCCGCCGTCGCGCGGCTGTCGGCCGAGGGGGTCGAGGTCGTGATGCTCACGGGGGACAACCGCGCGACGGCCGAGCGGATCGCCGGCGAGCTCGGCATCGCCCGCGTGTTCGCGGACGTGCGCCCCGAGGACAAGGAGCGACAGGTCGCCGCCCTCCAGGCCGAGGGGCGCACGGTGGGCATGGTGGGGGACGGGGTGAACGACGCGCCGGCGCTGGCGCGAGCCGACGTCGGTATGGCCATCGGCACCGGCACGGATGTGGCGATGGAAACGGCGGACGTCGTGCTCATGCGCGCCGACCCGACGGACGTCGCGACCGCGATGAGCCTCTCGCGCGCGACGACGAGGAAGATGCGGCAGAACCTCGGCTGGGCCGTCGGGTACAACGCGCTCGCCCTCCCCCTGGCCGCGGGGGCGTTCGCGTGGGCCGGTCTCACGCTCCGGCCCGAGATCGCGGCGCTCGCGATGAGCGGCTCGAGCCTGTTGGTGGTGGCCAACGCCCTGCTCCTGAGGCGGGCGACGGTAGCCTGAGGGAAAGGAGAAAGGATGGCAGAGGTGACCGCGACCACGAACGTCGTCGAGGTGACGGACGAGAACTTCCAGCAGGTCGTCATCGAGGGCTCCAAGGAGCGCCCGGTGGTGGTCGACCTGTGGGCGGCCTGGTGCGGGCCGTGCCGGGTGATCGGCCCGATCCTCGAGAAGATCGCCGAGGAGCGCAAGGGCGCGTTCCTCCTGGCGAAGATCAACGTCGACACCGAGAGCGTGGGGCAGGCGCTGCTGCAGGCCGTGCGCTCGCAGGGGATCCCCACGGTCGTCGGCTTCCGCGACGGGAAGGCGGTGGACATGTTCATCGGCGCCTACCCGGAGCCGGCGGTGAACGAGTTCATCGACCGCCTGCTGCCGAGCCCCGCGGACCTGGAGGCCAAGGCCGCCGCGGCCGAGGAGGCCGAGGGCGACCTGGACGACGCCGAGCGGCGGTACCGCGAGGCGCTCGAGGCGGACCCGAACAACCGCGCGGCGCGGCTCGGGCTCGGTCGGGTGCTGGCGCGCCGTGGCGCCCACGCGGAGGCCCGCGAGACGCTCATGCCGCTGCTGCCGGACGACGAGGCCGAGCGGGTGCTCGCCGAGATCGAGGTCGCGTCCTGGGCGGGCATCTCCGACACCGGCACCCTCGCCTCGGCCAAGCGCCTCGCGGCGCAGGGGCGGTGGCGCGAGGCGCTGGACGGCATGCTCGGCGCGCTGAAGGACGACCCCGACGCGAGGCAGGCGATGCTGGAGGTCTTCGCGGTCCTCGGGGAGGACCACGAGCTGACCCGGGAGTACCGGCGGAAGCTGGCGAGCGCGCTGTTCTGATGACCGACCTCCACGAGGCGATCCGCGCGTGGTGGGACCGGGACGCCGAGACCTACGACGACGCCCGGTCCCACGCGATCAGCGATCCGGTGGAGGCCGCGGCGTGGCGCCGAGCCCTCGGCGACGTCCTGCCCGAGCCGCCCGCCCGCGTGCTCGACGCGGGGGCCGGTACGGGCGCGCTCGCGCTCCTCGCGGCCGAGCTCGGGCATCGGGTGACGGGCCTCGACCTCTCCGAGCGCATGCTCGCCGTCGCCGCCCGCAAGGCGGCCGAGCGTGCCCTCGACCTCGAGCTCGTCCACGGCCGGGCGGAGGAGCCGCCGCCGGGGCCCTTCGACGCGGTGATGGAGCGGCACGTCCTCTGGACGCTCCCGGACCCCGAGGGGGCGCTCCGGGCCTGGCTGGAGGTCACCGTCCCCGGCGGCCGCCTGGTCCTGTTCGAGGGGAGCTGGGGCGGGGACGGCGCGCTCCATCGCGCGCGGTCGCTCCTCGCCGAGGCGGTGCGCCGGGCGCTCCGCGTCCCCCACGACCACCACGCCCCCTACCCCGAGGAGGTCCTGCCCCATCTTCCCCTCGCCCGGCGATCGAGCCCCGAGCCGATGATCGAGGCGGTGTACCGGGCCGGGTGGCGCGCGGTGCGCCTGCGGCGGCTCCGGGACGTGGAGTGGGCGCAGATCCGGCACACCGGACCGGTGCTCGCCTGGCTGGAGCACCATCCGCGGTTCGTGATCGTCGCCGACCGCTGAGAAGAGCGGCCACGATCGCCACCTACCGGCGGAACCCGTATCGTTTCGCCGTCTCAGGGAGGTGATACGGATGCGCGCGCTGCTCGACCGTACGGATCTCGCGATCCTCGAGCGGCTCCAGGAGGACGGTCGGATGCCCTTCGCGGCGCTCGGGCGCGAGCTCGGCCTCGCGGAAGCCACGGTGCGGCACCGGGTGAACCGGCTCGTCCGCAAGGGCCTCGTCCAGATCATCGCCGTCGCCGACCCCCTCAAGCTCGGACTCCAGCTCGCCGAGGTGGGGATCCGGCTGCGTGGCCCGGTGGGGGACGCGGTGCGGGCCCTCGAGCGGATCCCGGAGGTCGACTACATCGCGATCTGCACGGGCTCCTTCGACCTGCTCATCGAGGTCGTGTACGACGGGCCGGAGCACCTGCTCCGGGTGCTCTCCGACGGCATCCGGCGGGCGCCGGGGGTGGACCAGGTCGAGGTGTTCACCATCCTGCAGGTCCCGAAGGACTCCTACCGCTACATGGCGCTGGAGTCGGCCTCCGGGCTTACGGAATCAGGCAGAAATCCGGCGCGTGCCTGACGGGAACCGCAAGGTTTCTCCCTTGCGATCGGTGGGATCCGGCGCTACGGTCGCCGCATGCTGGAGGCGGACCGACCGTCGGAGCCCGAGGCGCCGCTGATCCGGGTCGAGCCACCCGGTCCCCGCTCGGCCGCGCTCCTCGGGCGGGCCCGCGCGCGCCTGTGGGGTGAGCTCTCCTACGAGAGCATGCCGTTCGTCCTCGCCCGCAAGTGGGGCTCGGTCCTGGAGGACGTCGACGGGAACCGGTACATCGACATGGTGACGGGCTGGGGGTCCACGAACGTGGGCGCCTGTCACCCGGACGTGGTGGAGCCCGTCGTGGACGCCCTCCGCGCCTACGGGGTCGAGATCACCGACTACGTCTGCTCCGAGCCCGCCGTGGCCCTCGCCGAGAAGCTGGCGGAGATCGCCCCGGGGGGCCTCTCGCGGGTCGTTCCGGAGATCTCGGGGACCGAGTCCGTGGAGACCGCGATCAAGTTCATGCGGGTGCGCACGGGGCGCCCGCTCATCCTCACCTTCCTCGGCCAGTACCACGGCGAGACCCAGGCCGCCCTCGCCGTGGGGTCGCAGGAGCCGGAGGGGAGCCGATACGTCCGGGAGTCCGTGGGCGGCTACATCCACGTGCCGTACCCGCACCCCTACCGGTGCCCCTTCCACCGGGATCCCCGGGCCTGCGACGGCGTGTGCGTCATCGACTACGTCCGCGAGCAGGTGCTCCGGTACCTCACGCCGCCCGACCGCATCGCCGGGGTCATGATCGAGCCGGTCGCCGGCGAGGCCGGCGTGCTGATCCCGCCGGCGCCCTTCTGGGAGGCCCTCACCGCGCTCTGCCGCGAGCACGGCTGGCTCCTCTGCGCCGACGAGGTGCAGACGGGCTTCGGCCGCACCGGGCGGATGTTCGGGGTCGAGCACTGGGGCGTGGAGCCCGACCTGATGTGCCTCGCGAATGGCCTCTCCGGCGGGGTGATGCCCATCGGCGCGACCCTCGGCACCGAAGCGGTGATGGGCGAGCTCCACGCCTACGCGGGCGGGACGTTCGCCTGGACGCCGCCCGCGTGCGTCGCCGCGCTCCGGGGGATCGAGGTGATCGAGCGGGAGGGCCTGCTCGAACGGGCGGTCGAGCTGGAACGGATCGCCCACGAGGTCCTCGACCCCCTCGTCGATCGGTACGAGCACGTCGGCGACGTGCGGATCAAGGGCCTCTACATCGCCGTCGAGTTCGTCGAGGAGCGCGAGCGCAAGACCCCGGCGGTGGACCTCGCCCGGCGGGTGCACGCGGCGTGCGTCCGGCGCGGCCTCGCCAACATCTACGACGACGGCATGTGGGTGGTGCGGTGGCAGCCCGCCCTCACGATGCCCGAGGAGATGCTGCGGCAGGCGGGCGCCATCTTCGAGGAGGCCGTGGCCGAGGTCTGCGGAGGGAGGTGAGCGGTGGGGGAGGACCTCGCGTGGGCGACCCGGGAGCTGGCGCGGCTGATCGAGATCCCCTCCCCGTACGGGGAGGAGGGCCGGATCCTCGCGCACCTCGAGCGACGGCTCGCCGAGCTCGGATGCCGGGCCCGCCGCATCCCCGTGGACGGGGAGCGGTGGGAGCTGCTGGCGGGGGCGTCGGACCGACCGGAGCTCCTCCTCGTCGCGCACGTGGACACGATCCGCCCGACCTGGTCCTGGAGCCCGGAGGCGGTCGTCGAGGGGATCGTCGTCCGCGGGCTCGGGGCCCAGGACGACAAGGGCGGGGTTGCGACCTTGCTCCTGCTCGCCCGGTGGTTCGGGGCCGATCTGCCCGAGGCGGTGGGGCTCGCGTTCACCGTCGACGAGGAGTGGGGCGGCACTGGCTCGGCCGCCCTCGCCGACGCGGTCCGACCGCGGGCGGTGGTCGCGCTCGAGGGGACCGGGGGCCGGATCTGCACGGCCGAGGCGGGGTACGTCGAGGCGTGGGTGCACGTGACGGGCCGGAGCGTCCACGGCTCGCTCATCGAGGAGGGGGACAACGCGGCCGTCCGGGCCGCGCGGCTGATCCTGGAGCTCGCGGACCTGTCCATCACCCGGGTCGCCCCCCACCCGCTGCTCGGGCCCTCGGCGGTGGGCATCGAGGAGGTCCACGCGGGCGGCCCGTTGTTCGCGGTGCCGGGCGACGCTCGGATCCGCGCGGATCTCCGCCTCTCCCCGCCGGTGCGGGCGGAGGAGGCCCTGGCCGCCCTCCGGGACCTCGCCGTGCGCCACGGCGCCGACGTGGAGCTGATCGAGATGGCCGATCCCTTTGAGACGCCGCCCGACGCCAGGCTTCCCGGGGCGCTCGCCCGAGCCGTCCGGGAGGCCACGGGGGCGGAGCCCGCGTACGGGGGGATGCCGAGCTGGACGGACGCGCACAACTTCGTGGAGCGGGCCGGCTCCGAGGCGGTGGTCTACGGGCCCGGCCACCTGCGGGAGGCCCACCGGCCCGACGAGTGGATCGACGTCGTCGAGGTCCTGGCGGCGGCCAGGGTCCTCGCGGAGCTGGTGCGCTCCTGGGCCCATCGTGGATCGACGGTCGAAGCGTGAGGAGGTTGCGCATGGCGCGGTGGAGATGGGTGGGACTGATGGCGATCGTGGCGCTCGCGGCGGCGTGCGGCGGCGCGTCCGCCCCCGGCGAGGCGACGACGTCACCGGAGACGGCGGAGCTCACCGGGACGGTGACGTTCTTCGCCTACGAGGACGCGTTCGATCCGCACCTGCTCGGACCGTTCGAGGAGGCGAACCCCGACCTCACGCTCCGCACCGCCGCGTTCGCCAGCGGCGACGAGGCCATCACGAAGCTGCGCGGCGGGTTCCGGGCGGACGTGATCAACGTCTGCATCGAGGACACGCCCCGGATGGTCGCGCTCGGACTGCTCCAGCCCATCGACACGACCCGGATCGAGGCCTGGGACCGGATGTTCCCCTCGCTGCGGTCGATGGCGGGGGTGACGGTCGACGGTGAGGTGTACGTCGTGCCCATGGTGGGGGGGACCACCGGGATCCTCTACGACGCCGAGGCGGTGCCCGAGGGGATCCACGCGTACCGGGACCTCTTCGACCCCCGCTTCGCGGGCCGGATCGCCCTGGGGAGCGACGCCCTGACCAACATCGCCATCGCGGCGATGGCCCTCGGCTACGAGGAGCCGCTGGCGCTGGACGAGAACGCCCTGGCGGAGGTCGAGCGCTTCCTGATCGCGCACAAGGGCGACATCCGGACGTTCTTCCGGGGCGACGCGGACGTCATGAACCTCTTCGAGTCCGGCGAGATCGTGGCGGCGGCCCCCGGCTACCCGGGGATCTCGAACCTCCTGAAGGAGCAGGGGGTCCCCGTGGAGTTCTCGCTGGCCGAGGAGGGCCAGCTCACGTGGGTGTGCGGCTACGGGATCGGGGCGGCCGCGGAGAACGTGGACGCGGCGTACGCGCTCATCAACCACTACGCGCAGCCCGAGATCCAGGCGTACCAGGCTCGGAAGTTCCAGTACCTCGTCTCGAACCAGGACACCCTCGCCGTCCTCTCGGATGCGATCGTGCGAGCGATCGGGATGGAGCACCCGGAGCAGCTGCAGGCGGCGATCCCGTACGTGATCCCCGAGAACTACGACCGCTGGCAGGAGGTCTGGAGCCGGGTCCGCGCGGCCTGAGGAGGTGCCGATGCGAGCGCGACGGATCGGATCGGGTCTGACGCGGTGGGCGTCGGGGGGCGCGCTCGTCCTGTCCGTCGTGCTCGCCGCGTGCGGCGGCGGCCAGGAGCCGGCCCCCACGCCCACCGGCGGCGGCGAGGTCGAGCTCACGGGCACCGTGACGTTCTTCGGGTACGAGGACTCCATGCGGGACGAGATCATGCAGCCCTTCGAGGAGCAGCACCCCGAGCTCACGGTGCGCAAGGCGCCGTACTCGAGCGGCGACGAGGCGATCACCAAGCTCCGGGGAGGGTTCCAGGCCGACGTCGTCGAGATCTGCGTGGAGGACACGCGGCGCATGATCGACCTGGGGCTGATCCAGCCGATCGACCCGTCCCGGATCGAGGAGTGGGACCACCTCTTCCCGGCCCTGAAGGAGACGGACGGGGTGCAGGTGGACGGCGAGTACTGGCTCGTGCCGGAGCAGGGCGGGACCTCCGGGATCGTGTACGACCCGGAGGCCGTCCCCGAGGGGATCGCGTCCTTCCGCGCCCTGCTCACCGACCCGAGGCTGGAGGGGAGGGTGGCGCTGGAGGACACGGCGGCGACCACGATCGCGGTGGCGGCGCTCGCCCTCGGGTACGAGGATCCCTGGTCCCTCACGGACGCGGACCTCGAGCGCGTGCGGGACTTCCTGATCGAGCGCAAGCCGATGGTGCGCACCCCGTAC
>BEHO01000034.1 GCA_002898915.1 bacterium HR12 | reverse complement strand
CGTCGGGGACGACCCTGCCCCTCGGCTCCGCCGTCACCCTCCAGGTCTCGAACGGCAAGGGCGAGCCGGTGACCGTGCCGCGGGTCGTCGGGATGGGCAAGGTTCGCGCGGTTCAGACCCGCCAGGCGGCCGGCCTGGTCGCCGAGGTCGTGTTCGTGGAGGTCGACGACCCGGCCGACGTCGGCCGCGTGGTGGCGCAGGTCCCGATCGGGAACAAGGTCGTCTCGGCGGGCTCGACGGTCACGATCTCCGTGGGTACCGGGAAGGGGTGATGTATACATCGGTCCAGCCGATGTATACTGCCCGCCGTGCGGCGGACCCAGATCTACCTCGATGAGGACATCGACCGGGAGATCCGCGCGCTCGCGGCTGCCCAGGGTCGGTCCGCCGCTTCCGTGATCCGGGAGGCGATCCGCCGTTTCCTGGCCGAGCAGGGGGTGGCAGCCGGACGCCTGGCCGCGATCCGGGGCCTCGGCAAGGAGGCGTGGGCAGGCGTCGATCCCGAGAGCTACGTCGAGGACCTCCGACGGGAGTGGACGGCCTGACGACCGCCCTCCGCGAGGCCCGCGTGCTGTATCTGGACACCGCGCCCCTCATCTACGCGATCGAGGATCACCCGACCTTCGGACCCGTCGTGGGGCAGGTCCTCGAGGCCGTGGACGTGGGCCGCGTACGCGCCGTCTCCTCCACGCTCGCGCTGGCCGAGATCCTGGTCCAGCCGTACCGGCGTGGCCGGGCGGACCTCGTCGCCCGGTACCGGGAGATCCTCGCCGGAAGTCCGAACCTCCAGCTCCTGGCCCTCGATGATCGGATCGCGGCGGAGGCGGCCCGGATCCGAGCGTCCCTCGATATCCGCCTCCCGGACGCCGCACACCTGGCGACGGCCGTGGTCGCGGGCGCCGACACGTTCGTGACGAACGACGTGCGGCTCCGCCCGTTCCGGGAGGTCCGCGTCGTGCTCCTCCGCGATCTCCTCGGGTAGCTCGCCGCCTACCCGCCGAGGCGCTCGCGGACCTTGCGCTGCACGAGGGCGCCGTCGGCCCGCCCCCGCACCTTCGGCATCACCCGGCCCATGACCTTGCCGAGATCCCCGGGGCCGGCCGCACCGACCTCCGCGATGGCCTCTGCCACGATGCGGTCGAGCTCGGCCTCGCCGAGCTGCTCGGGGGCGTAGGCCTGGAGGATCGCTCGCTCGGCCGTTTCCTTCGCGACGAGGTCGGCGCGGGCGCCCCGCTCGAACGCCTCGATCGACTCGGTCCGGCGCTTCACCTCGCGCGCGGCGACCTCCCGAACCTCGTCGTCGGTGAGCTCGCGCCGGAGCTCCTTCTCCCGGTTGACGATCGCCGTGAGCAGCATCCGCAGGGCCCCCACGCGGACGGCATCCCTGGCCTTCATGGCCTCCGTCAGGTCGCGCTGGACCTGTTCCCGCAGCCCGCTCACCTAGACTCCCTACCCATGCTCGTGCGGATCGTGCTCGCCCTCGGCGTCCTCGGAGCGCTCTGCGTCGCCTACGGCGCGCTCGTCGAGCGCCGCTGGTTCCGGCTCGACCGCCGGACGCTCGCCATCCTACCCCCCGACGCGCCCCGGCCGATCTCGTTCCTCCACCTGTCGGACCTGCACGTGGCGGGCCGGGGACGAGCGCTCGCTCGCTTCCTCGCCTCGCTCCCCCGGCCCGACGTCGTCGTCGTGACCGGCGACTTCCTGGGCGAGCCGGAGGCGGTCGACACCGCGGCCGCCACCGTGCGACCCGTGCGGGGACGGCTCGCCTCCTGGTTCGTGCTCGGCTCCAACGACCTCTACGCGCCGCGTCCGTCGAACCCCCTGCGGTACCTCGTGCCGCCCTCGAAGCGCCGGCGACGTCGTGCCCGTCGAGGGCGACCCGAGGAACTCGTCACGACCCTCGCGGCCGACGGCTGGACCGACCTGGACAACGTCCGGATCACCACCGAGCTCGACGGCCTCCCGGTCGAGGTGGTGGGCCTCCACGACGCCCACATCGATCGGGCCGACCTCAGCCTGCTGCCCCGGACCGAGCCCGAGCGCTTCGGCATCGCCGTCATGCACTCCCCCGACGGCGCGCCGGAGGCCGCGGCCTGCGGCTACGACCTGATCTTCGCCGGACACACCCATGGTGGCCAGGTGCGCCTGCCGCTCGCCGGCGCCCTCGTGACGAACAGCGCGCTCCCCCCGCGCTTGGCGAGCGGACTCATCAGGATCGGCCGCGCGTGGCTCAGCCTCTCGCCCGGGCTCGGGACGAGCAAGTACGCGCCCCTCCGGTTCCTCTGCCGTCCGACGGCGATCTGGCTCGAGCTGCGGCCCGCGCCCTCGGTCGAGGCTCAGGCCTCGGCGACCACGCGCTCGAACACGCGCACGTAGCCCTCGACCATCGCCCGCTTGGAGAACAGCCGGTCCACGCGCTCGCGGCACGCGCGGGGGTCGATCTCGTCGAGGCGGCGGAGGCGCTCGGCCGCCTCCTCGGCGTAGTTCTCGACGCTCACGATGAACCCCGTCCGACCGTCCTCGATCACCTCGGGGACCGAGCCTCGGGGGGTGGCGATGACCGGGGTCCCGCAGGCCATGGCCTCCGTCATCACGAGGCCGAAGGGCTCGGGCCAGTCGATGGGGAACAGGACCGCCTTGGCCCGGCGGAGCAGGTCCACCTTCTGCTCCTGCGAGATCTCCCCCATGACCTCGGCGTCGGGGGGCAGCGCGGGCTTGATCCGTCGCTCCCACTCCTCCTCCTCGGTCGGATGGGCGATCTTCACGGCCGAGACGAGGCGCTCGCCGGCGAGCTTGGCGGCCTCGATGGCGCGGAGCCACCCCTTCTCCGGCGCGGCCCGACCGAGGAACAGGACGAAGTCCTCCTTGTCCTCCCGCAGGGCGTAGAGGTCCATGTCGATGCCGTTGTAGACGACCCCCGCGTACCGCAGGGATGGGTTCGAGCGCATCTGGGCCTCGCTGATCGCCACGTACCAGGCCCGGTCGGCCACGAAGGAGTAGAGGCGGTTCATCTCCGGCGTGAACGAGCCGTGGAGCGTGTGCACGGTGGGGATCCCGGTCTCCACGGAGGCGGCGAGCGCCGAGAACGGGGAGTGGACGTGGAGGACGTCGAAGCGCTCCCGCGCCCCACGGAGGGCGAACATCGTGTGGGTGGCGTCGAGCACGATGTCGTTGATGGCCTTCGTCCCCGGCGCCGTCTCGAACACGTACTCCAGACGCGCCTTGGTCCGCGAGTCGCCCGTCGCGAACAGCGTGACGTCGTGGCCGGCCTCGACGAGCCCGTCGGCGAGCAGGGCCACGACCCACTCGATCCCCCCGTAGCCCTTCGGGGGCACGGCCAACCAGGGCGGACAGAGCTGCGCGATCCTCACGGCCATCCTCCTCGGCTCCGACGGATCCGCCCCAGCCTAGCGGGCCCGGACCCGGTACACTTGCCTGCGCACGGGACGTGGCGCAGTTTGGTAGCGCGCAGCGTTCGGGACGCTGAGGTCGCGGGTTCAAGTCCCGCCGTCCCGACCGATCTCGAAGGAGAGCGGTTGCGCCCCAAGGCATCCGCGGTTTGACGCCCCCGGTCCGAGCCGCTAGCCTCGGCGCGGGCTGCCATCGTGGCAGCCTTTCCGCATGCAGGGGACGACGAGGACGCGAAGCACGCCCGCGGTGCGGACCGGGGTCGCCGCCCTGGTCGTGATCGCCGCCTCCCTCGCCCTCCCCTCGATCTCCGCCGCGGCACCGAGCCGGCAGGACGTCCTCCGGGCCAAGGCCGAGCTGGATCGGCTGAACGCCCGGGTCTCCCTCCTCGTCGAGCAGTACAACCAGGCCAAGCTGGAGCTCGATCGGGTGCGGGACCGGCTCGCCGAGGTCCGAGCCGAGGCCGAGCGCGCCCGTGCCGAGGCCGACCGGGCCGTCGCCGCGCTGAATCGCAACGCGGCCGCCGCCTACCAGGGGCTCGGCCCGCAGTGGGCCGCCCTCCTCGAGGCCGAGTCCATCGCCGACTTCTCGGACCGGCTCGAGTTCATCGGGAGCATGGCGCAGGCCGATGCGGACCTCGCGACCCGGGCCGAGAACGCCGAGCAGCGGGCGCGCTGGACCGCCGAGGAGCTGGAGCGGGCCCTCGCCGAGCAGCGGGCGCTCGTGGAGCGGATCCGGCGGAAGGAGGCCGAGATCCGGGAGGCCGCGGCCGAGGCGCGCGCGTACTACGAGAACCTCAACCGCCGGTACCGCGAGTACCTCGACCGGCTCGAGGCCCAGCGGGAAGCCGCCGCCGCGGCGGCCGCCGCCGAGGCCGCGGGCCAGGACGCCCCGAGCGGTTCGGGCTCGAACCCCTCGCCCCCGCCGGCGCCGAACCCGAACGTCCAGGCGGTCCTGGCCGCGGCGTACTCGGTCCTCGGGGTCCCGTACCAGTGGGGCGGCGCGAGCCCCGAGACCGGCTTCGACTGCTCGGGCTTCACGATGTGGGCCTGGGCGCACGCGGGCGTGTCGCTCCCCCACTCCTCCCAGGCCCAGTACGACGTCCTCCCGCACGTCTCGAGGGAGGACCTGCAGCCGGGCGACCTCCTGTTCTTCTACTCGCCCATCAGCCACGTCGCGATCTACCTCGGCGGCGGCAGCATGATCCACTCGCCCCGCACCGGCAGCGCGGTGTCGATCGCGCCGGTGTACTGGGAGCACTTCGTGGGGGCCGCCCGCCCCGGCTAGGCCTCCTCGCCGAGGTCGGCGAGGCGGATCTCGGCCTGCCGGAGGAGCTCCGCGTGGCCGAGCGCGCGCGCCGCGTCCCGCGCCCGCTCCAGCAGCTCGCGCGCCTGGCGGCGCCGGAGGTCGGCGTTCTCGGGCGTGGCGTACTTCACGCGCTCGTCCGCCTTCACGATGAGCTCGAAGATCTC
This sequence comes from bacterium HR12, assembly GCA_002898915.1. Classification (GTDB taxonomy): domain Bacteria; phylum Actinomycetota; class UBA4738; order UBA4738; family HRBIN12; genus HRBIN12. The sequence continues at coordinate 3,450 of BEHO01000034.1, read as the reverse complement.
CGCCGGTTCCACGACCGGTAGCCTCCCACGGTTCCGCCCGGGGTCGGGCCTCGCCGTACCTTGGTACCCTAGTCGGCCGCATGGACAAGCTCGGACCCCGTCACCGCATGTGCCGACGCGTCGGCCAGCCCCTGTGTGGGCGGCCCAACTGCCCGTCGGTCCGCCGACCCTACCCGCCCGGTCAGCACGGCCGGGGGCGCAAGCGCATCAGCGAGTACCAGGTCCGCCTCCTCGAGAAGCAGAAGCTCCGCGCGATCTACGGCGTGAGCGAGCGGCAGATGCGGATCTACTACGAGCGCGCCAGCCGCAAGCGAGGGGTCACCGGCGAGGAGCTCCTGAACCAGCTCGAGCGGCGGCTCGACGCGATCGTCCTGCGCATGGGGTTCGCGCTCACCCAGCGCCAGGCCCGTCAGCTCGTCTCCCACGGCCACGTCCGGGTGGACGGTCGGCGGGTGGACGTGCCGAGCTACCAGGTCCGCCCCGGCCAGACCATCGAGCTCTCCGAGAAGGCCCGCAACTTCGTGTTCGTGCGGGAGGCCGCGGAGCTGGCGCCGGAGCCGCCGCCCTACCTCTCCGTGGATCGGGAGGCGTTCCGGGGGACGTTGGTGCGGATGCCGGAGCGCGACGAGATCCCCCTGCCCGTCCCCATCGAGGAACGGCTCATCATCGAGTACTACTCGTAGCCTCCGCGGCGCCCACCGCTCACGGGTCGAAGTCTCGGCCGCCGCCGCAGCCGTAGCTCCGCCGGATCTCCTTCGTCGCGCGCTCCATCGCCTCGTAGAGCCGCTCCGCCTCCTCCGGCGTCAGCTCCTCCTTCAGCACCCGGAAGCAGGCCCGCTCCTCCTGCTCGAAGTGGGACGAGATCGCGCGCTTCAGGCTCTCCAGCACCCGCCGCATGCGCGCCTCCTGCTCAGCGCCGATGCCGGCCCGGGAGAGCTCGTCGCGGATCCGCTCCAGCTCGTCCGTGAGCCGGGCGATCTCGCGGTGCTCCGCGAGCATCTCGCGCGTCACCCGATCCGTGCCGGTGATGCGGCGGAGCACCGGGAACACGGTCCGGCCCTCACCGACGGCGTGCGGGATGAGCTCGTGCGAGAGGATCTCGTGGAGCTCATCGGTCTCGGCGCGGATCAGGAGGGCCGAGCCCCCAGCCAGCTCGCCCTCGACCTCGTCGATCGCGGCGATCAGGGGCACGAACCCACGGTGCCGCTCGCACAGCGACTCCTGCGCCTCGCTCATCGCTCCTCCTCGGTGGGCACTCCGGCCCCCACCCAGCTGCACCGTACGCCGCGCGAACCGGGGGCCACGTCGGTCGGAGGTCCCGTCGGGCCAGGGTCCGACGACGCAGCGGTCGCAGGTGCAACCGACCGGATGCCGGCACGGGTCAGACGGTCGGCTCGGGGCGGAGGGCCGCGCGGACGAAGGCGATCGTCTCCCGCTCGCGCCGCCGGAGCGAGGCCCGGCTGCGCTCCTCCCCGACCATCGCCCGGAGCACGCTGGCCTCGGTGAGGGAGCCCACGACCGCCGTGTAGAGCTGGAAGAGCAGGAACGTGGGGTCCTGCTTGCGGATCTCGCCGGCGTCCATCCCCTCCTGCAGGAACGCCACGGCGCGCCGCTGGAGCGCGTCGAGGTTCCCCGTCAGCCGCTCGAAAGCCTGGGGTCCGAGGCGCCCGGCCTCCCGCAGGAACGCCGGGAACTCCGGCCACTCCTCCGCGAGGCGGAAGACGGCCCGGATCACGGCCTCGGCGCGGTCCCAGTACGCGTCCTTGCCCTCCAGGGCCGCCGTCACCTCCTGCATCACGCGCTCGCCGGCGGCCTCCAGGCATGCCCGCAGCAGGGCCTCCTTGGTGGGGAAGTAGTAGAGGAGCGTCTGCTTGCGGATCCCACAGGCCGCGGCGATGCGGTCGAGGCTCGCGCCGTGGTAGCCCTCGCGCCCGAAGGCCCGGATCGCCTCCTCGATCAGCGCGTGGCGGCGCTCGCCGCCCGTCCGGCCCACCGGTCCCTCACCGCCACACGGGGGGCTTCCCCCGGCGCTTCACCGGCCGCGAGCCCTCCCACATCCGGAGCCACGTCGGCCCCATGGGGCCGGACAGCCTCGGGGTCTCGCCGCGGGCGGCGCGTCGCCGGGCCTCCCACCAGGTCGTGCGGTCCTCGTCGAAGAGCTCGGCGATCGCCTGCTGCATCCGGAGCGAGAGCTCCTGGTGCGTCTCGCCCTCCCGCGGGTACAGCGGCGCGCCGTAGCGGACCCGGATCGGGGGCCGGCCGGGCTTCGGCCAGGCGCGGCCGCGGGGCATCGCCTGGTACGCCCCGATGATCGCGATCGGCACGATCGGCATCCGCATCTCGAGCGCGAGGCGCGCCGTCCCGTGCCGGAACCGCTGCACCCATCCGTCGGGCGACCGCGTGCCCTCGGGGAAGACGATGATGCTCCAGCCCGCGCGGATCAGCTCCTTGGCCTTGCGGGTCGCGCGCTCGCCGCCGCCGCGCTCGATCGGGAACCCCCCGTAGACGAGCGCGGTGAAGCCCGAGCGCCACCACACGTCGAAGAAGTAGTCCTTCGCCGCCGCCGTGGCCGTCCGGTCACGCCAGCGCTGGGGGAGCGTCGTCAGGATCAGGGTCGCGTCGAGGTGGCTCGTGTGGTTGCTGATGAACATCACCGGACCCCGCAGGCCGTCCAGGTGCTCGAGCCCGAAGACCTCGGGCGCCGTCTCGTTCCACACGATCGGCCGCATCACCCCGAGGAGGATCGCCGTGCGCGCCGCGCGACCGAGCGGGGTCCGGGCCCAGTCCGTCGGGAACTCGAGCCGCGGAGGGGGCGGCGTCGTCCCCTCGGCCGAGCGGGGGACGACCGGACGGCGTCCCCAGTTCCAGGCCCGGGCGACCTCCCGCACCTCGTCGAGGAACCGTCGCGAGCCCATCACGAGACGTCCGCGATCAGGTAGGGCGGCATGTGGAAGTACGTGATCGACGGGCTGCGCCCCACGGTCTCGCCCGCCATCTCCAGCGCGTCCCTGAACGTCGTCGCCGCGCGGTACCCCATCCGCTCGCACGCGCGACGGTTCCCGCCGACGACGATGACGTCCCCCAGGTAGTCGAGGGCGTGCGCCCCCCAGTACCACATGTAGAAGGGGTGGACGCCGTGGTACGCGTAGCTCGTCCGGTACAGGTGGATGTACCAGGGGTCGGTGGCGTACCGCTCCTCGAACTTGGACTCGATCGTCGCCGGGTCCGTGGTCTCCGCCAGGACCTCCTCGAAGAAGTCCACGTAGCTCGGGTGATGGACCTGGTGGAACTCCCAGGGGACGGGGTGGAACATGATCACCACGCCCCCGGGCCGGACGAGCGGCTTGTTCCGGTACATGTTGAACAGGTACCCGAGCCCGAGGCAGTGGACGAGGATCGGGTTCATGATCGAGTTCACGTTGTAGGGGCCGATGTAGGGGATCCCGAACA
>BEHO01000033.1 GCA_002898915.1 bacterium HR12 | reverse complement strand
GGGGTGGGCGGGGAGGCGGCCGCGGCCCGGGCCGCCGTCGCGGCGGGTCGCCCGGACGACGTGCCCGACGTGCTCGTCCACGCCTTCACGGCCTTCGGCGACGGGGCGCGCGATCGGCTGGAGGCCTACCGGCAGGCGGGGGCCGACCTCGTGGTCGTCTATCCCGTGGCCGCGGGGGATCCGGCGGCATCCGTCCTCGGGACGCTCCGGGGTCTGGCGCCCGGCCCGTTGCGGGCCTGAGGACCTTTGCCGCGGCCCGTCCGGGCGCTAGACTACGGTTCGCACGGTGCGGACCGTAGAAAAGGAGCTGCCCGATATGACCTACGTGATCTGCGAGCCCTGCATCGACGTGAAGGACAAGGCCTGCGTCGACGAGTGCCCCGTGGACTGCATCTACGAGGGCGGTCGCATGCTCTACATCCACCCGGACGAGTGCGTGGACTGCGGTGCGTGCGAGCCCGTCTGCCCGGTGACGGCGATCTTCTACGAGGACGACGTCCCCGCGGAGTGGAAGCAGTTCGTCACGATCAACGCCGAGTACTTCACCGACGCCGTGACGGGACTCGGCTCGCCCGGCGGCGCCGCGCAGGTCGGGCCGAGCGGCAAGGACCATCCGATCGTCGCGGGCTGGGCAGCCGCCGGCTGATCCGCCCACCCGGAACGCGGACGCCCCCGGCACCACGCCGGGGGCGTCTCCCGTCCGAGCCGTCCGAGCTCAGGCCTCGGCCGCGGCCACCTCGCCAGCGGGCACGGCGGCCGGCGCGCTCCACGGCGAGTCGGGCAGCCAGCGCTCGCGGGACTTCACGGCCAGCTTGAAGAGCTTGTCGATGGCATCCGGGTCCTCGCTCCCCGGCCGCCACTCGACCACGCCGTCGGCCACGGCCCGCTCCCAGAGGTCCTTGCCCTTGTCGGTCCGGATGATGGTGAGGGTCCAGCCCTCGCCCTGCCCGAGGCCCCCGAAGGAGATGTCGGCGTGCTCGGCGGTGAAGTCGGGGCAGTGGAGGCATCCCGGCCGCGTGAACCGGTGGGACTTCTTGAGCCCGTAGGTGAGCTCCCGTCCGTCCTGCGTGTAGAAGAGGAGCTTGCCCTTGATGTTCACCCGTACGATCTCATCGAGCGACAGGCCGAGCTCCTTCTGGGCGATCTCGACCATGAGGCCGTCGTAGGTGAACGACTTCGAGCAGAGCAGGCCGAAGGTCCACTTCACCTTCTTCGCCCACTTGTTCACGCGACGGGCGGCCATCGAGCCGGGAGCGCTCGCCTGGCAGCCCATGCCGACGAGGGCGAGGTTCGACAGCCCCATCTCGGCCGCCTTCAGCATGGCGAGCGGGTTCGGCGAGTACGTGTAGCGCGAACCCGCGGCGGCGAGCACGCCCTCCCGGTCCGTGACGACGGCCGGCTCGCAGTCCCACGGCCGCTCGTCGGAGAGCTTCGAGGTGCAGACGCCGTCGATCTCGCCGCGCTCGAGCCCCCAGATCAGCAGGGCCGAGACCACGCCGCCGTCCTGCCCCCGGGCGAGGATCTCGGGATCGGTGGCGCGGGCCAGCACGATGTCGTGGTAGTGCCCGATGACCTCCTCGGGCTGACGGACCTTGCCGAACAGGTGCTGATCGACCTCCCGCTCCCAGTCGCGGAAGCGCGGGCAGGCGAGGGTGCAGAGGGAGCACCCCTTGTCACCGTGGGCGCACTTGTCGACCCCGTCCTCCTGCAGCTGGACCGGGCGGTAGTCCTCGTACCCGAGGACGTGGAACGGACAGGCCACGATGCAGGCGGTACAGCCGGTGCAGAGACCGGTCTCGACGACCTCGTGGTAGAGGTCGTACCACTGCGTGTTCTCCTTGGGTGCCATACGCCCAGCATAGCCGCGCCGCGCCCCGCGCTTGGCGGGCCGAACGGCCCAAGTGCCCGCGGGCCCTCTGGCCGGTCCGGACAGGCTCGGTCAGATGGCGAAGGACTCGCCGCACGCGCACTCGTGCACGGCCTGCGGGTTCCGCACCTTGAGGCCGCCGCCGAGCAGGGCGTCGTGGAAGTCGAGCGTGGAGCCCCGGACGATCGGCGCGCTCCGGGGGTCGACCAGGACCCGAACGCCCTCCACCTCGATCACGTGGTCGTCGGGCTCGGGGCCGTCGGCGAAGGACAGCTCGTAGGAGAAGCCCGAGCAGCCGCCCGCCACCACGCGCAGGCGGAGGGCCGCGCCGGGGCGCCCCTCCTTCTCGGCCAGGGCGCGGATCTTGCGCGCGGCCTTCTCGGTCACCGCCAGGACGGGAGTCTCCGTCTCCATCTCGCCTCCACCATACCGCAGGCCGACGCGACGGCCGGTCGCCCGAGCCCGGCCCCGTCCCCGCGGGTAGCATCGGTCCGTGGAGCTCTCGGAACTGCGGACGCGGCTGCGCCCCAGCCTCGACCCCTCGCCCGAGGTCGTTCCGGCGCCGGGGGACCGGTTGGCGGGGGTGCTCGTGCCGCTCGTGGCGAGCTCCGACCCGGCGCTGATCCTCGTGCGGCGGGCCGCCTCCCTGTCCCGTCACGCGGGCGAGATCGCGTTCCCCGGCGGGCTGGTGGACGAGGCGGATGCCGGTCCGCTCGCCGCCGCCCTGCGGGAGGCGGAGGAGGAGGTCGGCCTCGACCCCGGCCTGCCCGAGATCCTGGGGGCGCTCCCGCCGGTCCACACGACGGTGAGCGGGATCCTCGTCGTGCCGTTCGTGGGCATGCTCGCGGAGCCGCCGCGGTTGAGCCCGGGGGACGACGAGATCGCCGAGGTGTTCGAGGCCCCGGTGCGCCGACTCCTCGAGGTGGAGGCCGAGCGCACGTGGGACCGACCCGACGGGCGTCGCTGGACGGGATGGGTGTACGAGCTCGAGGGTCGGACGGTCTGGGGCGCGACGGGGCGGATGGTGCACGAGCTGCTGGAGATCTGGCGGAGGGAGGTCGGATGAGCGCGACGCCGATGCGGGAGGGGCCGAGCGACGCGGAGCTGCGCTCGATCCTCGGGGAGGCGAGGACGATCGCGGTCGTGGGGCTCTCGTCGAACCCCTTCCGAGACTCGTTCGAGGTGGCCGAGTACCTCCAGGCCAAGGGGTACCGCATCATCCCGGTCAACCCGAACGAGACCGAGGTGCTGGGCGAGAAGGCGTACCCCTCGCTCCTCGACGTCCCGCCGGACGTCGAGATCGACGTGGTGAACGTCTTCCGCCGGGCCGAGCACACGCCCGAGATCGCCGCGCAGGCCGTGCGGCGCGGAGCGAAGGTGCTCTGGCTCCAGGACGGGATCGTGAACGAGGAAGCGCGCCGGATCGCGGAGGAGGGCGGGCTCACCGTGGTCATGGGGGTCTGCATCCGCACGACGAGCCGGCGCCTGGAACGGGAGGGCTGAGGTGCAGCGCTGGGAGTACTTCGTCGCGCCGGTGCTCGAGCACAACCCGGCGGAGATCCTGAACACGTTCGGCGAGGAGGGCTGGGAGCTGGTGGCGATCGTGACGCAGCCGACGCCGATGGGCGGCCAGTCGCTCGTCGCCTACCTGAAGCGGCCGAAGGCCTGATCCCGGCCCCGCGGCTCAGCCGAGGGCCCGGGCGAGGTCCGCGATCAGGTCCTCGGGGTGCTCGAGGCCCACGGAGAGGCGGATCAGGGTGGGCGGGACCGCCAGGGGCGAGCCCGCCACGCTGGCGTGGGTCATCGGCGCCGGCACCTCGATGAGCGACTCGACCCCGCCGAGGGACTCCGCGAGGAAGAACAGCTCGGTGGACTCCGCGATCCGGACCGCCTCGGCCTCGCTCCCGACCTCGAAGCTCACCATCCCCCCGAAGTCGGCCATCTGCCGGGCCGCGACGGCGTGGCCGGGGTGCTGGGGGAGCCCCGGGTAGTGGACGCGCACCACCCTCGGGTGCTCGGCGAGGAAGGCGGCGACGGCCCTCGCGCCCTCGCAGTGGGCGCGCATCCGGACCGCGAGGGTCTTCAGTCCCCGCAGCGCGAGGTAGCAGTCCATGGGTCCTGGCACGGCGCCGACCGCGTTCTGGAGGAACGCGAGGCGCTCGGCGAGCTCCTCGTCGTTCGTCACGAGCGCGCCCATGACGAGGTCGGAGTGGCCGCCCAGGTACTTGGTGACGGAGTGCACGACGACGTCGGCTCCCAGTTCCAGGGGCCGCTGGAGGTACGGGGTGGCGAAGGTGTTGTCGACCACGCACCGCGCGCCGGCTGCGTGCGCGATCTCGGCGCACGCGCCGATGTCGACGATCTTCAGCAGGGGGTTCGTGGGGGTCTCGATCCAGACGAGCCGGGTCTCGGGCCGGATCGCGGCGCGGAGGGCGTCGGGATCGGTCATGTCCACCACGTCGTGCCCGAGCCCCCAGGCGGCGAGGACCCGCGCGAGGAGCCGGTACGTGCCCCCGTAGACGTCGTCGGGGAGGAGGACCCGGTCTCCGGGCGAGAGCGTGAGCAGGAGCGTGGCCTCGGCGGCGAGTCCCGAGCCGAACGCCAGGGCCCGCACGCCACCCTCGAGCGACGCGAGGGCGGTCTGGAAGGCCTCGCGCGTCGGGTTGCCGCCGCGGGCGTAGTCGTACCGCTTGGGTCGGCCGACCGCCGGCTGCGCGTACGTGGAGGTCTGGTAGATCGGCACGTTGACCGCGCCGTAGAGCTCCTCCGGCTCCTGACCGACGTGGATCGCGCGGGTCTCGAACCTCAGCGCATCTCGGGGGGGAGTTGCCATCCTCGCTCCTTCAGCTCGTCCAGGGCCTCCTGCCCGGCTCGGGCGAGGCGCCAGAGGATCGACTTGCGCTTGGCGTCGTGCCCAGGGGCGAACTCGCCCGCGGTCAGCGCCGTGCAGCCCGGGTCGCCGCACGCGCACGGCGACATCCCCGGCAGCGGTGGCTGGGTGGTCGGTGACCTCCGGGCCTCGCCTCGCCGGTACGGGTGGGCGGGCAGGCTGGCGGCGGGCACGACGATCCGTCCCTCCAGCGGGTCGCCCGGGGCGCTGAACCGGCGCTCGAGCGCGTACAGGCCGGTTAGCGCGGCGAGCGCCGCATCCACCTGGTCGGCCGAGCGCAAGGCGTCGGCGTCGACCCCGTGCTCCCGGAGCACCGACCGTCGCCAGGCGTGGACGGCCACCCCCCTCGGGGGAAGGCAGCCGGCGAGGACCACCGCCGAGGCGTGGGGGAAGACCTCGATCGCGGTGCCTCGGACCGAGCCGTCCCGGTACCGGGGGTAGCGGTCCTCGAGGGCCCGGTACACCTCGAACCCCACCGTCATCCACGCGAAGAACGGGTGCTCGCCCATGCGGGCGTCGCTCGGCGTGTTGAAGCACTGGATCCCGAACCAGCGGAGCTCGCGCTCGGTCAGCCGCGAGCGGCCGGACCGGGCCCAGGACGGCGGGGCGTCGATCGCCACGACGTCGGGGCCGAGGCCCTCGGCGAGGCCGGAGAGCTCCTCGACCCGCACGCCCCGGAGGGTCTCGAGGATCCGTCGGTCGCCGTCGAGCAGGACGAGGTCGAGCCCCTTGCGGACGCCGACGTCGATGCCGAGGGCGCGCACGGCCGCTACGCGGTCCCCGGGCGGTGCGCGAGGAACTCCAGGAGGTCGTTCCGGGTGAGCACGCCGAGGGCTCGTCCGGCGTGGGTGACGAGCACGGCCGGCTCGCGCTGGAGCTCCGCGAAGGCGACCTCGATCGGGTCGTCCGCCTCCACCATCGGCAGGGGCGGGCCCATGACCTCGGCGACGTCGGCCTGGAGCGCGTCGGGGTCCCGGAAGATGCGATCGAGCAGCGCCCGCTCCTGGATCGCACCGACGACCTGCGCGACGTCCTCCGAGGGCTCCCGCACCACGGGCGCTTGGGAGATGCCGTACTCCTGGAGCACGTCGATCGCCTGCCGGACCTTGTCCTTGACGGTCACCGTGACGAGCGGGGGCACGGGACCGTGGCGGCGCTCGAGGACCTGGTCGATCCGGACCACCTCCGGGCGCTCGAGCAGCCCGTACTGGAGCAGCCAGGAGTCCGAGTAGATCTTGGAGAGGTAGTTGCGCCCGGTGTCCGGCAGGATCACCACGATCGTACGGTCCTCGTCCAGTTCGGCGGCGACCCGGAGGGCCGCCACGACGGCCGTGCCCGAGCTGCCCCCGACGAGGATCCCCTCCTCGCGGGTGATCCGGCGCGCCATGTGGAACGCCTCCCGGTCGGAGACCCGCTCCCACCGGTCGACGAGGGAGGGATCGAAGGTCCCCGGCCAGAAGTCCTCGCCGATCCCCTCGGTGAGGTAGGGGTGGACGTCCCCCGAGTAGATCGAGCCCTCGGGGTCGGCCCCCACCACGAGCAGGTCGGGCTTCCGCGCCTTCAGGTAGCGCGCGATGCCGGTCACGGTCCCGCCGGTGCCGACGCCGCAGACGAGGACGTCGACCCGACCGTCCGTCTGCCGCCAGATCTCGGGGCCGGTCGTGGCCTCGTGGGCCGCCGGGTTCTCCGGGTTGAAGTACTGGTTCGGCTGGAAGGCGCCCGGGATCTCCTGGGTGAGCCGGTCGGCGACCCGGTAGTAGGACTCGGGGGAGTCCGGAGGGACGGCGGTGGGCGTGATGATCACCTCGGCGCCGTACGCGCGCAGGAGCGCGATCTTCTCCTGGCTCATCTTGTCGGGCATCACGAAGATGCAGCGGTAGCCCTTGATCGCGGCGGCGATGGCGAGGCCGTGCCCGGTGTTCCCCGAGGTCGGCTCGACGATGGTCCCGCCCGGCCGGAGGAGGCCCGCCCGCTCGGCCGCCTCGATCATCCGCAGCCCGATCCGGTCCTTCACGCTGCCCCCCGGGTTCAGGAGCTCGAGCTTGGCGAGGACCGTGGGCCGCACCCCGCGCGTCACCCGTCGGAGGCGGACGAGGGGCGTGTTCCCGACCGCGTCGAGGATCGAGTCGAGGATCTCCATCCGAGGAGCCTATCGTGCCACGTGGCGAGCCCTCTCGCCCGGTTCCGGCGGGACCTTCAACCCGGGGCGGGGGTGTGCCGATGCCCATCGGGATGGAACCGGATACGGTGGTGGCGTCCACCCCCGAGGGTGGGGACGAGCTGTTCGGTCCGCGACGGGGCGAATCGATCCTCGTCGTGGACGACGACCCCTTCATCGCCCGCCTGCTCGAGATCGAGCTCCGGGCGGCGGGCTACGAGGTCCGGGTGGCGAGCGACGGCGAGACGGCCCTGGATCTCGCACGCGAGCGTTGCCCCGAGCTCGTCCTGGCCGACGTGATGATGCCGAACATGGACGGGTTCGAGCTCACGCGCCGGCTCCGCCAGGACAGCCGGACGGCCTCGGCGGCGGTGATCATGCTCACCGCGCGGGGGCTCTCGGCGGACAAGCTCGAGGGGTTCGCCGTCGGGGCGGACGACTACATCGTGAAGCCGTTCGACACCCCGGAGCTCCTCGCCCGGATCCGGGGCGCCCTCCGCCGGTCCCGCGAGATGCGGGCGCAGTCTCCCCTCACGGGTCTCCCCGGGAACGTCCGGATCGCCGAGGAGATCCAGGCACGGATCGATGCGGGGAAGACCTTCGCCATCCTCTACGCGGACCTCGACCACTTCAAGGCCTACAACGACCACTACGGGTTCATGCGGGGGGACGAGGTCATCCGCGCCACGGCCCGCCTCCTCCAGGACGTGACGTTCGAGGTGGCCGGGGCGGACGGTTTCGTGGGGCACGTCGGGGGCGACGACTTCGTGATCGTGTGCGACGCGGCGCTCGCGCCGACCCTCGCCGAGCGCATCGTGGAGCGCTTCGACGCCTGCATCGCCGACCTCTACGACCCGACCGACCGGGCCCGCGGCTACATCGAGGTCGAGGACCGTCGGGGTGAGCTCCAACGGTTCCCCATCGCCACGCTCTCCATCGGGATCGCCACGACGGAGCGCCGGCGCTTCGCGCACTACGCCGAGGCCGTGGCGGTGGCCACCGAGATGAAGGCCTACACGAAGCGCGTCCACGAGGGCTCCTCGTGGGCGGTGGACCGCCGGAGCAACTAGCCCGGGCCGGGCGCCTCCGCCCTGAGCGGGCCGGGGCGGCCGAGGTGGTAGCCCTGTCCGAAGCGGACGCCGAGCTCGCGCAGCGCGCGGAGCTCCTCATCGGTCTCGATCCCTTCGGCGACGATCGTGATCCGCATCTCCTCGGCGAAGGAGATGAGTGCCACGGCGAGGGCGCGCCGAGCGTGGTCGGTGTCGATCCCGCGGGTGAGGGTGACGTCGAGCTTCACGATGTCCGGGCGCACGTCGAGGATGTGCCGGAGGCTGGCGAACCCGGCCCCCGCGTCGTCGATGGCCACCCGCACCCCGAGCTCGCGCAGCCGCTGGAGGGCCGAGCCGAGCGCGGCGTAGTCCGTCACCCGCTCGTGCTCCGTGAGCTCCAGGACGATCCTCTCGGCGTGGGGGCGCACGGCCTCGAGGAGGGCTGGGGAGAGCACCGTGCGCTGGGACACGTTGATCGCGAGGTACGTGTCGAGGGGGATCCGGCGCAGCGCGGCGAAGGCCGCCTCCGCCGCGGCGATCTCGAGCTCGACCCCCAGGCCGACCTCGGCGGCCTCGGCGAACCAGGCCTGGGGTCCACCCCCCGGGGGGTCCGTGAACCGCGCCAGGGCCTCCCAGCCGACGACCGCGCGGCTCGCGAGGTCCACCACGGGTTGGTACACGACGTGCCATCCGTGGCCCGCGATGGCGCGTT
>BEHO01000032.1 GCA_002898915.1 bacterium HR12 | reverse complement strand
TCTCGTTCGCCGGAGCCGACCTCTCCGGCGGCGCCACCTTCCCCGGGATGGGCCAGATGACGCCGCTGCTCCCCGAGCATCCCGTCGAGCCGGGCGACACCTGGAGGACCAGCTTCTCGCAGGACGTGCCGTTCGGCCGAGGGACCATCTCGTACGAGGCCGAGTGCACCTTCGAGCGCTACGACGAGCTCGACGGGGTGCGCGCCGCCGTGATCACGAGCCGGATGACCGTCCCGATGGACTTCACGATCCGGTTCGATGACCTCCTCGGGATGATGGAGGGGGCGGGTGGTTCGCCGACGGACGCCGGTGCGCTCGAGGGGGCCGAGGTCGCCTACACCGGCAAGGGGTCCTTCACGCAGCGGTCCTGGGTGGACCTGGAGGCGCGGGAGCCGCTCAAGGTCGCATCCACGGGGACCTTCGACATGACGATGAGGATCGACGGCCTCGAGACGTTCGAGGGGCGGGAGATCAGGTTCATCGGGGACTTCACGATGGACCTCGAGCGGGCGTCGGCCGGTTCCGACTACCCCTCCGAGGCCGGCGTCTGATCCACGGAGCCGGCGAGCACCACGCGGCCGAGCGCGTCCACCACGCGCACCTCTGTGAACCCCGTGAGGTCCCGGTTGGGGAACTGACGGACGAGGTCGGCCGCCCCGTCGGCGTCGAGCTCGGCGATCCGTCCCACCAGGATCGCCTCGCCCGCACCGTTCTCCAGCCGCACGCGGTACGGCAGGACCTCCGGAGCCTCGGGGTGGAGGCCGCTCACCATCACGACGACGAAGTCGATCCTGGTCGGCGAGACCAGCTCGAGGACGGCGCCCCCGCCCGAGCCACCGGCGACCGGCGCGAGCTGCCCGAGGAACGTCTCCTGCCGGGGGATCTCGATCCCCGGGACGAGCCGGTCCACGACGCGACGGAACTCCGCGAGCGCCTCGGCCTGGCGGCGCTCGGCGCGCTCGGCACGCTCGGCGAAGCGCTCGGCCCGGCCGGCCATCACCGCGCCCCAGCCCAGCCCGGCCACGGCGACGACCGCCGCCAGGGCCGCCGCGGCCGCCGCCCGCGCCCGGCGCACCGACCCGCGCGGCCCCACCGCCGCCCGCATCCGAGCGAGCACCCGGTCCGCCAGGCGCTCCGGCACGGGGGCCGGGGGAAGGGCGAAGCCGACGAGCGCCGCCGCCTGGGAGAGCTCGGCCGCCTCCTTCGCGCAGCCGGCGCACCACCCGAGGTGCCGATCGACCTCGGCGCGCTCGGCCGGCGACAGGACCCCCACGGCGTACTCGGGCAGGAGCTCGCGGACCTCGACGCAGGTCACGGCGCCGCCTCCTTGCCCTGGTTCGCCCGGCGGACCTTGATGAGGGCCGTGCGGAGTCGGGTCTTCACCGTGCCGAGGGGGATGCCGTCGGCCTCGGCGATCTCGCGGGCCGTGAGACCGCCGAAGTAGGCGCGCGCGAGCAGCCGGCGCTCGGCCTCCGAGAGCGACGCCAGGGCGCGCACGGCCGCGTCCCGCTCGAGGATCGGCTCGTCCTCCTCCGACGCGCCGACGTCCGGCACCTCGTCCACGAACACGAGGTGCGGTCGCCGGGCGCCGGTCTCCCGGCGCAGCCGATCCACGGCCAGGTTGTGCGCGATCGTCATGAGCCAGGTGGAGAGGCGCCCCCGCGCCGGATCGAAGTGCGCCGCCTTGCGCCACGCGGCGAGGAACACGTCCTGCGTGAGCTCCTCGGCGGCCTCGGGGCTCCCGAGGAGCCGGAGGCCGAGCGTGAAGATCGGCCTCGCGTACCGCGCGTACAACGTGCGGACGGCATCTTCGTTCCCGGCAAGGAGCCCCTCCATCAGCCGCAGCTCCTCGCGAGGGAGGAGCGGGCCGCCTACTCGACCGGCCACGCGGACTCTCCTTCCCGGTATACGCCGCGAGCTCCCGACGGAGCTTGCCACCTCATCTTCGCATCTCGGCGGCGGACCGGCTCCGGGGGTGCGATGATGCCAGCATGGCTCGCGTCATCCGGCGCGCGCTGGTCGGGGCGGCCCTTGCGGCACCGCTCCTCACGTCCGCCGTCGGGTCGACGCAGGGGCCGGGGGCGTCCGTCGTCGAGCTCCGCCTGGAGGGCGTCGTCGACCCCTTCACCGCCAACTACCTCATCGACGGGATCGCCACCGCCGAGGCGGAGGGCGCCGCGGGGGTCCTCATCACGATGGACACCCCCGGTGGGCTCGACTCCTCCATGCGCGAGATCACCCAGGCCATCCTGAATGCGCGCGTGCCCGTGCTCTGCTTCGTCTCCCCGGAGGGCGCGCGGGCCGCCTCGGCCGGCACCTTCATCCTCCTCGCCTGCCACGTCGCGGCGATGGCCCCAGCCACGAACGTCGGCGCGGCCCACCCGGTCGGGGTAGCCGGGGCGATCGAGTCGGAGAAGGCGACGAACGACGCGGCCGAGTACATCGTGAGCATCGCGGAGCGGCGGGGGCGCAACGCCGGGTGGGCGGAGCGCGCCGTGCGTGAGTCGGTCAGCGCCTCCGCGGGCGAGGCGCTCGAGCTCGGCGTGATCGACCTCGTGGCGCCGGACGTCCCGACCCTCCTCAGCGAGGTGAGCGGCCGCACCGTGGAGCTCGCCGACGGACGGACCGTGACCCTCCAGCTCGCCGGGGCGCGCCTCGAGCCGAGGACCATGGGCCTCGTGGCGCGGCTCCTCCACGCGCTGCTCGACCCCAACGTGGCGTTCGTCCTCTTCTACCTGGGGATCATCGCCCTCTACTTCGAGATCGCGAACCCGGGTCTCGGGGTGCCCGCCATCGTCGGCGTCGTGCTCCTCGTCACGGCCTTCCTGGCCTTCGGGGTGCTGCCGGTGCAGCTCGCCGGGGTCATCCTGCTCGTCGCCTCGGCGATCTTCTTCGCCATCGAGCTCTTCACGCCGGGGATCGGGGTGCCCTTCGCCGGCGGGCTCGTGACGCTCGTCCTCGGGGGGCTGTTCCTGTTCGACACCTCGGTTCCCGGCGTGCGGGTCTCGCCCTGGGTGATCGCGCCGGTCGCGCTGTTCGCGGCGGCCTTCTTCGGCCTGATCGTCACGGCCGTGGTGCGGGTCCAGCGGAAGCCCGCCCTGGGCGAGAAGGAGCAGCTCCTCGGCAAGGAGGGCGTGGTCGTCCGGGACCTGGCCCCCGAGGGGGTGGTTCGGGTCGAGGCGGAGGAGTGGACGGCCGTCGCCGAGCGAGGCACGCTGCCGGCCGGCACCCCCGTCCGGGTCACCGGCGTGGACGGCCTCCGCCTGAAGGTGGTGAGGGCGCGCGGGAGGGGAAAGGCGACCGCCGCCCACGACCAGGAAGGGAGCGTGACGTGATGGAGCTCGTGATCGGCATCGCGATCGTCGTCGTGCTCATCGCCCTACTGATCCCGCAGGCGGTGAAGATCGTGCGCGAGTACCAGCGCCTGGTCGTGTTCCGCCTCGGGCGGCTGCTGGGACCGAAGGGCCCGGGGCTCACGCTGCTGATCCCCTTCGTCGACCGCGCCGTCTGGGTCGACCTCCGGGAGTTCTACATCGAGATCCCCCGCCAGGACTCGATCACCAAGGACAACGCCCCGATCTCGATCGACTTCATCATCTTCTCCAAGGTCGTCGACCCCGTGATGAGCGTGGTCCAGGTGCAGAACTTCGTCGGCGCGGCGCAGGGGATCGCGACCACCACGCTGCGGGCGGTGGTCGGGGACATCATGCTCGACGACGTCCTCGCCAAGCGCGAGGAGATCAACCAGGTCCTCCGGGCCAAGCTCGACGAGGTGACCTCGCGCTGGGGCGTGAAGGTCACGAACGTCGAGATCCGCGAGATCATCCCACCGCCCTCCGTCCAGGAGGCGATGACGCGGCAGATGTCCGCGGAGCGCACCCGCCGGGCCATCGTCACCGAGGCGGAGGGGAACAAGGCCGCGGCCATCACCGTGGCGGAGGGGAACAAGCAGGCGGCCATCCTCAACGCCGAGGGCGACCGCCAGGCGGCGATCCTACGGGCGGAGGGGTTCGCGCTCGCCCTCACGAAGATCTACGAGGCGGCGCGGACCATCGACGCCAAGACGATGAGCCTCCAGTACCTCGAGACGCTGAAGCAGATCGGCGCCTCGCCCGCCACGAAGTTCGTGATCCCCATGGAGTTCACGAACCTGCTCGCGGGGATCCTCGCCTCGGCCGGCAGGTCCTTCGGAGGCGACGGGGGCGAGCAGACCGGGGCCGGGGAGCGGCGCGAGGCCTGAGACCGCTCACACCGGCAGCGGGATGCCCGCCTGCTGGAGATGGAGCTGGAAGTCGTGGGGCCGGGAGGAGGCCGCGAGGGCGTCCTCGACGCGCACCGCGCCGCGCTGCACGAGCCGGAGCAGGCACTGGTCGAAGGTCATCATGCCGTAGTACTCGCCCTCGGCGATCACGTCGTGGATCTCGGCCGTCTTCTCCGGGTCCACGATCCGCTCGGCGATCCGGCCCGTGTTCACCAGGATCTCGTGGGCGGGGAGCAGCCCGCCGCCGGCGGCCGGGACGAGCCGCTGACAGATGATGCCGCGCAGGGCGCCGGCCAAGGTCAGCCGGATCTGTCCCTGCTGGTGCGCGGGGAAGAAGTCGATGACGCGGTTCACGGTCTCGGTCGCGTCCACCGTGTGGAGCGTGGAGAGCACGAGATGCCCGGTCTCGGCGGCCTGCAGGGCGGCCCGGACCGTCTCGGTGTCGCGCATCTCGCCAATGAGGATCACGTCGGGGTCCTGGCGCAGCGCCGCGCGGAGGGCCGAGAGGAAGCTCTCGGTGTCCGTCCCCACCTCGCGCTGGTTGATGGACGCGACGTCGTCGTGGAAGAGCACCTCGATGGGGTCCTCGATCGTCACGATGTGGCACGGGCGGGTGTGGTTCAGGTGCTCGATCATGGCGGCGAGCGTGGTGGTCTTCCCCGATCCCGTCGGGCCGGTGACGAGCACCAGGCCCCGCGGCTCTTCGGCGAGGACGCGGATCACGTCGGGGAGGTGCGCCTCCTCGAAGGTCGGACCGCCGAACCGCAGCTTGCGGAAGACCAGGCTGATCGACCCGCGCTGCCGGAACACGTTCACCCGGAACCGACCGACCCCGGGGAGCGAGTACGCGAAATCCACCTCGCCCGCCTGGCGGAACCGCTCGACCCGATCGGAGGGGACGATCGCCTCGGCGATCGCCGCCGTCTCCGCGGGCGTGAGGTCCGCCCGTCCCTCGATCGGGGCCAGCACCCCGGTGTCCCGGATCTTGGGCGGGACGCCCACCTTGAGATGCAGGTCGGAGGCGTCACGCTCGACGACCATCCGGAGCCAGGTCTCGAGCTCGCGGAGGATCCCCGCTCCCCCCTCGGGCTCGTCGGCCCGAACGCCGTCCATCTCCTCGGTGCTCAGCAACCGCAGCCCTCGTCGACCTGGGATCGGGCGCCGACGTCGACGCCCGTGATGAGGTATCGGCGCTAGGCGTCCGGTTCCTGAGCCCGGCCGCCGAATCGGGCCCCTCGGCCACGGGCGAGGAGCCGGCACACCCCCCGCTCGACGAGGGGCTCGAAGCTCACCAGGGAGAGCGGCGGCTTCAGCCCGTGGAGCATGCCCTCGATCAGGCCCCGGTGGACGGCGCACACGAGCTCCCGGT
This sequence comes from bacterium HR12, assembly GCA_002898915.1. Lineage (GTDB taxonomy): Bacteria > Actinomycetota > UBA4738 > UBA4738 > HRBIN12 > HRBIN12. Next base: position 3,047 of record BEHO01000032.1, on the reverse strand, counting down.
GGTCCTCCACGAGGTCGCGGAAGGGGCAGGCTCGCAGCACGATCTCCACGCTCCCCTGGCTCCCGCGGTGGAAGCGCGGTTCGAAGCCCGCCCGGGCCATCGCCTCCTGGAGCACGGCGAGGTTCCGCCGGGCCGGCAGCCTCGTCCCCGGCTTCGGGCCGCCCTGCACGACGAGGTACGCGCCCCACTCCCGGGCGAGCTCCCGCGCCCGCTCCAGCGCCCGAGGGCCCGAGAGCAGGCCGGCCAGGATCTCGGCAAGGAGGCGATACTCGCTCCCCTCGGGCTCCTCGCGGGGGACGGCGACGTAGAGGGTCTGCGGGCGGCCCACGGTGGCCCCGCGGCGAACCTCGCTCGCGACGAGTCCCACCTCCTCCAGGCGCCGCAGGTGCGGACGGAGGGTGTTGGGGTGCAGCGAGAGCCGGGCGGCGAGCTCCCGGACCGAGACGGGGCGTCCGGACAGGCGCAGGTACCGGTACAGACGGAAGCGCGTGTCGTCGGCGAGGGCCTTGTGGACCTCGATCGGCGCCGGCTCACGGCCGGGCATCGACGCCTCGCGGGCTCGGCCGTACCATGGACGGAGATCGCACGGTTCGCACCGTCGAAATCAGTCTAGTCCTGGAAGGAGCCGTCCCGTGGTGACCGAAGCCCAGGTCCGCGAAGCCCTCCGGAAGGTCCTCGACCCCGAGATCGGCCGCCCCATCGAGGATCTCGGCATGCTCGAGGCCATCGAGGTCGAGGGCGACCTCGTGCGGGTCCACGTCTTGCTCACCATCGCCGGGTGTCCGCTGCAGGAGCGCATCACCGGCGACGTGAAAGCAGCCCTCGCGCCGCTCGGGGTGGAGCGCGTCGAGGTCCGGATGACGCCCATGACCGAGGAGCAGCGGGCCGCCCTCGTCGCCAAGCTTCGCGGGCCCGGCGCGCCCGCGCCGTCACCGCAGCGGACGTTCTTCACCGACGGCTCGACCTCGGTCATCGCCGTGGCCTCCGGCAAGGGCGGCGTCGGCAAGTCGAGCGTGACCGTGAACCTGGCGTGCGCGCTCGCCGCCGAGGGCCACCGCGTGGGCGTCCTCGACGCCGACGTCTGGGGCTTCTCGGTGCCCCGCATGCTCGGCGTCTCGGGGCAGCCGGTGGGCTTCAACAACATGATCCTGCCGCTCGAGTCGCACGGGGTGAAGGTCATCTCGATGGGGTTCTTCGTCCCGGAGGACACCCCGGTGATCTGGCGAGGGCCGATGCTGCACAAGGCGGTCGAGCAGTTCCTGGGCGACGTCTACTGGGGCGACCTGGACTTCCTCCTCATCGACCTGCCGCCCGGCACGGGGGACGTCTCGATCAGCCTGGCCTCGTTCCTGCCGGGCGCCTCCATGCTCGTGGTCACCACCCCTCAGGAGGCCGCCCGGCGCGTGGCCGAGCGGGCGGGCCGGATGGCCGAGCGCACGAACCTCCGGCCGATCGGGGTCATCGAGAACATGTCGGCCTTCGTGTGCCCCCACTGCGGCGAGGCCACCCGGATCTTCGGGGAGGGTGGCGGGCGCCAGGCCGCGGAGGCCTTGGGGGTTCCGCTGCTCGCCGAGATCCCCCTCGTCGTCGAGGTGCGCGAGGGCGGGGACCGCGGGACGCCGATCGTCGTCTCGCACCCCGACTCGGCCGCCGGCGTGGCCTTCCTGGAGGCGGCGCGGAAGGTCGCCCAGGCGGTGCGGACCAAGGTCGGCAAGCCCCTCACGATCCTGACGGGTCCGGGCGCGGCGCACGCCCGCTCGTAGCGGGCGCCACGGGTCCGTTCGCCCCCGGTAGCCGCCGGCCGAGCGCCCGCCGGGCTCAGCCGCCGGCGCCCTCTCGCGGGACGCCGAGCTCGCGACGGCGCGCGGCGAAGGCCCAGGCGGCGAGGGTGAGGAGCGACACGACCGAGACCGTGAGCCCCGTCCACTGGCTCCCGGTGAGACCGAAGAACCGCTTGTCGACGCGGAGGAAGTCCTCGAGCACCCGAGCCGCGCCGTACCAGGCGCCGAAGGTGAGGGTGAGGACGCCCGTCCGACGCGGTCGGCGGGAGAGCGCGTAGAGCAGCAGGAACAGCGCCGCCGCGAGCGCCATGTCGTAGAGGGCCGTCTGGTGGACCCCGACGCCGCTCGCGAGCAGGGTGCCGTCGGGGCCGAAGAGGCTCGCCCCCCGAGAGGAGATCTCGAGCGTCCGTCCCCCCTGGAGCACGGTCGTGCATACCTCGGCGATGCAGCGGAACCCCGCCGGCACGCCGCCCTCGTACCGGAAGGCGAGCGGGAAGTCGGTCGGCATGCCCAGGTGGTCGCCGATGATGAGGTCGCCGATCCGGCCGAAGGAGATGCCGAAGGCGAGCCCCATCACGGCTCCGTCGACGACCTGGAAGAACGAGTAGCCGAACCGGCGGATGTTCGGCAGGTTGATGAGGACCGCGCCGGCGATCCCGCCGAGCAGGCTGATGCCACCGCGCCAGATGGCGAACGCCTCGAGGGGGCCGTCGAGCTCGGACCAGTGGGCGATGACCCAGAAGAGCCTCGAGCCGACGATGGCGCCCACGATGACCCAGAACAGCATGGTGTTGATGTGCTCGAGGGCGACGCCCCGCTTCGGCCCCTCGACGCTCCAGATCCACGCCCCGAGGAGGAGCCCGACGGCGATGCCGAGCCCGTGGGGAGAGATGGCGAGGTCGCCGACGAGGTGGATCCGCTCCAGGATCGGCCAGCCGATGGCGGCGAGGGCGGTCACGATCGGGGAGTCTACCGGCCGACGCGGCGTCCGGCTGACGCGGCGTCCGGGAAGACCTCGGCGACGGCCCGCCCGAGCAGGAGCCCGCCGACGACGTCCGCGGGGTAGTGGACGCCGACGGCGACGCGGGAGAGCCCCACGGCACCGGCCAGGCCGATGAGCGCCGCCCGAGCGCCCCGGCCGAGACCGAGCGCGCGGCCCGCCACGTGAACGAAGGCGAGGAGCACGGCGGGGTGGCTGCTCGGGAACGCCGACGCCCGGGGAGGGCCGATGAGCAGCCGCGTCCCCTCGCGATCGGCCTCGTACGG
>BEHO01000031.1 GCA_002898915.1 bacterium HR12 | reverse complement strand
TCCCGGCTCCTCTCGGCGGCCGGCGTGCGCGACGGCACGTCGGTGGTGCTCTACGGCGGCAACAACAACTGGTTCGCGGCCTACGCCTACTGGCTCCTGAAGCTCCGGGGCTTCGACGCGGTGCGGCTCCTGAACGGCGGGCGGCAGAAGTGGGAGCTGGAGGGGTGGCCGCTCACGCGGGAGGTCCCCTCTACCCGGCCACGGGGTTCGAGATCCGCGGCACCGAGCATCCGGAGATCCGCGCCCTCCGTGATGAGGTGCTCGCCGGGATCGAGCGCGCGGCCTTCGTCGACGTCCGCTCCCCCGAGGAGTACCGGGGCGAGAAGATCGCCCCGGACCACCTGCCGCAGGAAGCCTCGCAGGTGCCGGGCCACATCCCCGGCGCGGTGAACGTGACGTGGGCGAGGGCCGCCAACGAGGACGGCACGTTCAAGAGCGCCGAGGAGCTGCGCGCGATCTACGAGGCCGAGGGCATCACGCCCGACCGGGAGGTCATCACCTACTGCCGGATCGGCGAGCGGTCGAGCCACACCTGGTTCGTCCTCCGGGAGCTCCTCGGCTACCCGAACGTGAGGAACTACGACGGGTCGTGGACGGAGTACGGCTCGCTCGTCGGCGCCCCCGTGGAGCTCGGATGATCCCCGGGCTCGTCGAGCGGAACCGGCGGTTCGCCGAGACGTTCGACGCGGGCCATCTCCCGGCGCCGCCGGCCGAACGCCTGGCGGTGCTCACGTGCATGGACGCGCGCATCGACCCGCTCCGAGCGCTCGGCCTGGCGTTGGGGGGTGCGCACGTGATCCGCAACGCGGGCGGCCGGGCGTCCGGGGACGCGCTCCGCTCCCTCATCGTCTCGACGCACCTGCTCGGGACCCGCGCCGTGGCGGTCATCCACCACACGGACTGCGGCATGCAGACGTTCACGGACGAAGCCCTCCAGGCGCGGCTCGCGGCGGAGCTGGGCGCGGACGCCTCCGACCTCCGGTTCCTCACGTTCTCCGATCTCGAGGAGAGCGTCCGGGAGGACGTCCTCCGGATCCGTTCCTCGCCGTTCCTGCCCCGTGACCTGGTCGTCGAGGGGTACGTCTACGACGTCCGGAGCGGGACCCTGCGGGAGATCGAGGTGCCGACGGGGGAGCCCGGAATCCGACCCGGCCGGTAGACTTTTCCGCGCGCCCCGGCTATGCTGGGGGCGGATCGAGGGAAGTCCACAACGGGGGAACCCACGAGGAAAGGGACGATGGTGGCGGTCAGCCAGGAAGAGCATCTGCGGGAGCTCGCCAAGGGCTACCGGTACGACTGGAAGGACCGGGTCGAGTACGTCTTCCAGCCGAAGAAGGGCCTGTCCGAGGAGGTCGTCGAGGAGATCTCGGCGATCAAGGGCGAGCCGGACTGGATGCGCCGGTTCCGGCTCAAGGCCCTGAAGCACTTCCTCGCCCGCCCCATGCCCTGGTGGGGGGCGGACCTCTCGGAGATCGACTTCGACGACATCTACTACTACCTGAAGCCCACGGAGCAGCAGGCCAAGAGCTGGGAGGACCTCCCGGAGGAGATCCGGGGGACGTGGGACCGCCTGGGGATCCCGGAGGCCGAGAAGAAGTACCTCGGCGGGGTGTCGGCGCAGTACGAGTCGGAGGTCGTGTACCACAAGATCCGCGAGGAGCTGTCCTCGATGGGCGTGATCTTCACGGACACCGACAGCGCGCTCCGGGAGTACCCCGACCTCGTCCGCGAGTACTTCGGCACGATCGTCCCGCCGAACGACAACAAGTTCGCCGCCCTGAACTCCGCTGTGTGGTCCGGTGGGTCGTTCATCTACGTGCCGCCCGGCGTGCACGTGGACATCCCGCTCCAGGCGTACTTCCGGATCAACGCCGAGAACATGGGGCAGTTCGAGCGGACGCTCATCATCGCCGACGAGGGCAGCTACGTGCACTACGTGGAGGGCTGCTCGGCGCCGATCTACTCGAGCGACTCCCTCCACGCCGCCGTGGTGGAGATCATCGTCAAGCGCGGCGCCCGCGTCCGGTACACGACGATCCAGAACTGGTCCACGAACGTCTACAACCTGGTCACGAAGCGCTCCGCCGTGTACGAGGACGGGGTGATGGAGTGGATCGACGGGAACATCGGCTCGAAGGTCACGATGAAGTACCCGTCGATCTACCTCCTCGGCAAGGGGGCCCGCGGCGAGGTGCTCTCGGTCGCCTACGCCGGCCGGGGCCAGCACACCGACGCCGGCGGCAAGGCGATCCACGCCGCGCCGTACACGACGAGCGTCATCACCTCGAAGTCGGTGAGCAAGGACGGGGGCCGGACCGGCTACCGCGGTCTCGTCCGCGTCGAGCCCGGCGCCCACCACGCGAAGAGCACCGTGCGGTGCGACGCGCTCATCCTCGACGAGCGCTCGCGCTCCGACACGTACCCCTACATCGAGGTGGAGGAGGAGACCGCCGCCCTCGGCCACGAGGCCACGGTCAGCAAGGTCGGCGAGGATCAGCTCTTCTACCTCATGAGCCGGGGGCTGTCGGAGGCGGAGGCGACGGCGATGATCGTGAACGGCTTCATCGAGCCCATCACGCGCGAGCTCCCCATGGAGTACGCCGTCGAGCTGAACCGCCTCATCGAGCTCCAGATGGAGGGCGCGGTCGGCTGACGCCGGTCAGCCGCGAGGCCCGCGATCGGACCCCGACGGCGAGGGCCGCGCCCCGGGGGCGTGGGAAATCCGACCGACTTGATAGGATTCCCCCATGACCATCGCGACGACCACCTTCGACGAGGAGGCCCTCGGACGCCTCCCGGCGGCGCCACCCTTCGTCGAGGCCCTCCGGAAGCAGGCGTTCACGGAGTTCCTCGCGCTCCCCATCCCGTCCCAGGACACGGAGGAGTGGCGTTACACCGATCTCTCCGGGCTCGAGCTCACCTTCACGCCCTTCGCCGCGGGCGTGCGGGCCGAGAACCTGGACGGCGTCGACGAGGCGATCCTGCGGGCGGCGGGCTCGGTGGGGGAGCGCGCCGGCCTGCAGATCCAGCACAACTCCGAGGTCGCCGTCTCGCACCTCGACCCCGCGCTCGCGGCGAAGGGCGTGATCTTCACCGACCTCGACGTGGCGGCGCGGGAGCATCCCGAGCTCGTCGAGCCCCACCTCCACGCGCTCGTCCCTACCTCGCGGACGAAGTTCACCGCGCTGCACGGAGCGTTCCGGACCGGCGGGACCTTCCTGTACGTGCCCGACGGCGTCGTCGTCGAGGCGCCCCTGCAGACGCTGGTGTGGCTCGACGCCGACGGGGCCGCGGTGTTCCCCCACACCCTGATCGTCGTGGGCGAGGACGCGGAGGTGACCTTCATCGACCGCTACGCCAGCCCCGATCTCGAGCGGGCCCTCTCCGACGCGGTCGTCGAGATCCACACCGGACCGGCCTCCCGCGTCCGGTACGTCTCGATCCAGGAGTGGGGGTCCGGGGTGATCCACCTCGGGGTGCAGCGGGCGCGGCTCGCGCGCGACGTGGACCTGCGATCGGTGGCGGTGGGCTTCGGGGCCTCCCTCGCGCGGGTCGAGTCGGAGAGCGTCCTCGCGGAGCCCGGCGCTTCCAGCGAGATGCTCGGGGTGTTCTTCGCCGATGGGCGCCAGCACTTCGACCACCGGACTGAGCAGGACCACGTGGCGCCGGCCTGCCACAGCGACCTCCTCTACAAGGGGGCGCTGCGGGACGAGAGCCGGGCGGTCTACAGCGGCTGGGTCCACGTCCGGCCGGGGGCGCGCAAGACCGACGCGATGCAGACGAGCCGGAACATCGTGCTCTCGGACCGGGCGAAGGCCGACGCGATCCCCAACCTGGAGATCGAGAACAACGACGTCCGGTGCGGCCACGCCGCGAGCGTCGGACCGGTGGAGGAGGAGACCCTCTTCTACCTCCAGAGCCGCGGGATCCCCCGGGACGAGGCCGAGCGGCTGATCGTGTTCGGCTTCTTCCAGGAGGTCCTGGACCGGATCCCGGTGGAGGAGGTCCGGGAGGGCGTGGCCGAGGCGATCGAGCGGGAGCTCTCGCGGTGAGCCGGTACCGGGTGTGCGCGCGGTCGGAGCTCGCGCCGGGGGAGGCGCGGTTGGTCCGGGTCGGCGGGCGCGAGATCGCCGTGGTCGACCTGGGCGAGGCGGGGCTTCGGGCGATCGACGCGATCTGCTCCCACGCCCACGAGTACCTGAGCGAGGGCGAGGTCGACCTGGAGGAGCGGACGATCGAGTGCCCGAAGCACGGGTCGACCTTCGACCTCGACACCGGTCAGCCGCGGTCGCTGCCCGCGACCCAGCCGGTCGAGGTCTTCGAGGTCACCACGGAGAACGACGACGTCTGGATCGAGGTGAGGAACGGTGAGTGAGCCGGCGACGCTCGAGGTCCGGGGCCTGCGGGCCTCGGTCGAGGGCAAGGAGATCCTGCGGGGCATCGACCTCGTCGTCCGTCAGGGCGAGGTCCACGCCCTCATGGGTCCGAACGGGTCGGGGAAGTCCACCCTGGCGAACGTGATCATGGGCCGACCCGGGTACGAGGTGACGGAGGGTCGGATCCTCTTCAAGGGCGAGGACATCACCGACCTCTCGCCCGACGAGCGGGCCCGTCGGGGCCTGTTCCTCGCGATGCAGTACCCGGTGGAGGTCCCCGGGGTGTCGGTGGTGAACTTCCTCCGCACCGCGTACCGGGCCGTGAAGGGCGAGGAGATCAGCGCGCTGGCCTTCCGGAAGCTCCTCAAGGAGCGGATGGCGCTCCTCGGGGTGGACGACGCCATGGTGAACCGGTACGTGAACCAGGGTTTCTCCGGCGGGGAGAAGAAGCGGAACGAGATCCTCCAGCTCGCCGTCCTCGAGCCCGAGATCGCGATCCTGGACGAGACGGACTCGGGCCTCGACATCGACTCGCTGAAGCAGGTGGCGACGGGGATCGCCCAGCTGGTCGGCCCGAACCTCGGCGTGCTCCTCGTGACCCACTACCAGCGGATCCTGAACTACATCACCCCGGACCACGTCCACGTCATGATGCAAGGTCGTATCGTGAGGTCCGGCGGCAAGGAGCTCGCCCACGAGCTCGAGACGAAGGGCTACGAGGAGCTCCGCCGCGAGCTGGGGCTCGAGGAGCAGGTGGGCGCGACGACGTGAGGGCGGCGCGATGTCGGTGACGAGGGAGCGCTCCGGGGCGCTCGACGTCGCCCGGATCCGGGCGGACTTCCCCGTGCTCGAGCGCACCGTGGGGGACAAGCCCCTCGTGTACCTGGACTCGGCCGCCACGAGCCAGAAGCCCCGGCAGGTGATCGAGGCGGAGGCCGACTTCTACGCCCACCACAACGCGAACGCCCACCGCGGGATCTACCTGCTCGCGGAGGAGGCCACCGCGATGTACGAGGAGGCCCGGGCGAAGCTGGCGCGCTTCATCGGGGCGCCCGACCCCGCGTGCGTCGTCTTCACGCGCGGCACGACGGAGTCCGTGAACCTCGTCGCCTACGCCTGGGCCCGCCGCGAGCTGCGGGAGGGGGACGAGATCCTCCTCACAGAGATGGAGCACCACTCGAACATCGTGCCGTGGCAGCTGGCCGCCCGCGATACCGGAGCGATCCTCCGCTACATCCCCCTCACCGACGACGGCCTGCTGGACCTCTCGGACCTCGGGTCGCTCCTCACCGAGCGCACGAAGCTCCTCGCGGTGACGGGGATGTCGAACTCGCTCGGGACCCTGCCGCCGATCCGCGAGCTCACCCGGGCGGCGCACGCGGTCGGCGCCCTCGTCCTCGTCGACGGGGCGCAGCTCGTGCCCCACGTGCCCGTGGACGTGACGGAGCTCGACTGCGACTTCCTCACGATCAGCGGGCACAAGATGCTGGGGCCGACCGCCTCGGGCGGCCTGTACGCCAAGCGTGAGCTGCTCGAGCGGATGGACGCGTTCCTCGGCGGCGGCCACATGATCGACGAGGTCTTCCACGACCACGCGACCTGGAACGTCGTGCCGTACAAGTTCGAGGCCGGCACGATGAACATCGCGCAGGAGGTCGCCCTCGGCGCGGCCATCGACTACCTGGAGGCCCTCGGGATGGACAACGTGCGGGCCCACGAGATCGAGCTCACGGGCTACGCGCTCGAGCGGCTGCGGGAGGTCGGGGCGCGCATCTTCGGACCCCTGGACCCCGGCATCCGGGGCGGCGCGATCTCGTTCTGGTACAAGGACGTGCACCCGCACGACCTGGCCACGATCCTGAACGAGGAGGGGATCGCGATCCGGGCCGGGCACCACTGCACCCAGCTCGTGATGCGTCGCTACGGCGTGCCGGCGACGGCGCGGGCGTCGTTCTACGTGTACAACACGGTGGAGGAAGTGGACGCGCTGGTCGAGGCGCTCGCCAAGGCCGAGGCCGTCTTCGGGGTCTGAGGGGGTACGGGTTGGCGCTCGACGACATCTACAAGGAAGTCATCCTCGACCACTACAAGAACCCCCGGAACAAGCGCGAGATGCCGGAGGCGACCCTGCGGTGCTCGCGGAACAACCCGCTCTGCGGCGACGAGATCACGGTGTTCGTCCTGACCGAGGGGGAGAAGGTCCAGGAGGTCGCCTTCCTCGGCCAGGGGTGCTCCATCAGCCAGTCCTCGGCCTCGATGATGACGGAGGCCGTGAGCGGCAGGCCCCTCGAGGAGGTCCATCGGCTGATCCGGGAGTTCCGCGGGATGATGGCGGGCGACGTGGACCCCTCCGAGGAGGAGCTCGGCGACCTCGTGGCGCTCCGGGGCGTCGTCAAGTACCCGATCCGGATCAAGTGCGCCGTCCTCGCGTGGGACGTCCTCCAGGAGGCCCTGGAGGGCGGGACGGGGGAGGCGACGGGCGCGCGCCCGCACTGACGAGCGCCCGGTCCTCCGGCATCATGGGGGCGTGCGCCGTCTCGCGTGGGTCGCGATCCCCCTCGGTCTCGCGCTCCTCCCCGGCTCCGTCGGCGCCCAGGGGCTCGAGCGGACCCTCCGCTACGACGTGGCGATCGAGATCGAGCCGTCCGGCGCGATCCTGGTGACCGAGACGATCGTGCAGGACTTCGGCGCGATCCCCCGGCACGGCATCGAGCGCGAGATCCCGGATCGGTTCCGGTACGACGAGAGCTTCGACCGGGTGTACCCGATCGAGCTGGTCTCGGTCGCGACCTCGCCCGGGACGCCGGACGAGGTGCTCGTCGAGGAGCTGGGAGGCGCCCTGCGGATCCGGATCGGCGACCCCGACGTCACGGTCACGGGGCGGCACGCGTACGAGATCGTCTACCGCGTGCGGGGCGCGATGAACGGGTTCCCCACCCACGACGAGCTGTACTGGAACGCGATCGGGACGGACTGGAGGCAGGACGTGGGGCGGGCCACGGTGACGGTGCGGGGACCGGCGCCGATCGTCCGGGTGGCCTGCTTCGCCGGCCTCGCCGGCTCCACGGCGGGGTGCGACCGCGCCGAGGTCGTCGACGGCGTCGCGATCTTCGCCCAGCGGGACCTTCCCGCCTCCACGGCCCTCACCGTCGCGGTCGCCCTCCCGCCGGGGACCGTCGCGAGCACGGAGCCGATCCTAGAGGAGCGCTGGAGCCTGGATCGCGCGTTCGCGCGCACGCCCGTCACCGTGGGCGGCGCCGCCGGCGGGACGGCGCTGGTGCTGGTGGCGGTGGCCGTCCTCGCATGGCGCCGGGGCCGGGATCGCCGGTACCGGGGGTCGCCGATCGACCAGGTGATGGGCGGCGTGGAGGGGCAGGAGCAGGCCGTGCCGCTCCTCGAGCGCGGGGAGGGCCCGGTCGAGTTCGCCCCGCCGGAGGGGCTGCGCCCCGGCCAGATCGGGACCCTCCTCGACGAGCGGGCGAACACGCTCGACGTGACGGCCACGATCGTCGACCTCGCGGCCCGGGGGCACCTCGTGATCCGGGAGGTCGAGGCGCGGGGCTGGTTCGCCAAGCCCGACTGGACGCTGACCCGGCGTCCGGGGTCGGGGGACGAGCTCCTGCCGTACGAGCGCCGACTGCTCCGTCACCTGTTCGCCGGGGGCGATGCGGTGCGGCTCTCGGAGCTCCGGACCGCGTTCGCGGAGGGACTGCGGGACGTCCAGGACGCCCTGTACGAGGACGCCGTCCGGCGCGGGTGGTTCGCCGAGCGCCCCGACCGCGTGCGAGGGACCTGGTCCCTGCTGGGCGCCGCCGTCCTGCTCCTCGGTCTCGGGCTGACCGTGGTCCTCGCCCTCTTCACGCACCTCGGGCTGCTCGGGCTCCCCGTCGTGCTCGCGGGGGTCGCCCTGGCGGGCGCCTCGCGATGGATGCCGCGGCGGACCGCCCGGGGGACGGCGCTCGCCCGCCGGGTCGCCGGGTTCCGGCGGGTGATCGAGACCGCCGAGGCCCACCTCGCTCGCTTCGCGGAGCAGGAGAACGTCTTCACGCGGTACCTGCCGTACGCCGTCGTCTTCGGCTGCACGGAGAAGTGGGCCAAGGCCTTCGCGAGCCTCGGGGCGGAGCCCACCGACACGTCCTGGTACGTCTCGAGCCGTCCCTACGGGCTGCGCGATCTGGGCGAGCGCCTCGACGCCTTCAGCGTGACGACGAGCGGCGTCATCGCCTCGACCCCGGCGGCCTCCGGGAGGAGCGCCTTCGGTGGCGGACGCGCGGGCGGGGGTGGCGGACGCGCAGGCGGGGGTGCGGGGGGCGGAGGCGGGGGCTCCTGGTAGGGTCCAGACACCGGGCGGCGTCGCCCGGACGGGGCCATGGAGATCGTCTTCTCGGAGGATGC
>BEHO01000030.1 GCA_002898915.1 bacterium HR12 | reverse complement strand
GGCTCGTCCCCCGCCCCCACGTGGTCCGCCTCGACCCGGACCCAGAGGTCGGTATCGGCCAGGCGCACGCGGTCCCCGGTGGTCGGACCGTACCGCCGCAGGTACTCGGCGCGGGGGAGCCTCACCGCGGGGACACCCCCGCCGGCGCCCGGTGGGTGGCGCGGCGCGGTCGCTCCGTGCTCACGGCGCTCCCCCCTCCCCGCCGTAGGCGACCAACGTGACCTCCTTGGTCTCTCCCGGCCCCCAGCGCACCGAGGTTCCCGCCGGGATGTCGAGCCGGCGCCCGCGCGCGGCCTCGCGATCGAAGACCAGGCGCTCGTTCGCTCGCCAGAACGGGTAGTGGGACGAGACGCGGACCGGCCGGCTCGAGGTGTTCCGGACGGTGAGCCGGATCCGCGGACGGCCGGGGGCGAGCTCGACGTCCCCCTCGGCCGGCCGGACCGCCCCCGGACCACCCTCGCCCGGCTCGCCGAGGGCGTTCCGCAGCACGACGAGGCGCGTCCCCTCCTCGAGCAGCACCTCCAGCCGGATCTCGGCGAGGACCTCGGGCACGCCCTCGAGCACCTGGTCGCGCGAGAGCGCCCGCCGCCCGGCCTCCAGGACCTCCTCGAAGCTCGCCCCGGCCCGCGCGGCCCAGTGCATCTCGTCGCAGATCAGCGCCGCGGCCTCGGGGGCGTTGAGCCGGAGCCCGCGCGCGAGCGCCCGGCGCGCGAGCTCCGCCGCCAGGAAGATCCGGAGCCGTTCCTCCTCGGTCGGGCCGAGGTTCATCGCGTGGTCCCGCGGGCCATCCTCCGCGCCGGACTCTACAGTGAGCGCGTGGGCGCGGTCGAGCGATGGCGCGAGCTCCTCGGGGGTTGGGGGATCCCCGAGGAGATCCTGGCGCGGGCGCCCGAGTCCCCCTGGGGGTTCCCCAGGGACCTCATGGCCCGACGGGGCCGGAGCTCGGTCGAGCTCGCCCCGGGGCTCTCGACCCGTCGCGCCCTCGAGGCCCTGCCGGAGGGGGGCACGGTGCTCGACGTCGGCGTGGGGGGCGGCGGCTCGTCCCTCCCCCTCGCCTCCCGGGCCGGGAGGATCGTCGGCGTGGACTCCTCCGAGAGCATGCTCGAGGCCTTCCGGGACGCCGCCCGCGGCATCGACGTCGAGATCGAGACCGTCCTCGGCGAGTGGCCGGCGGTCGCCCCTCGGGTTCCGCCGGCCGACGTCGTCGTGTGCCACCACGTCCTCTACAACGTGGCGGACCTCGAGCCGTTCGTGCGGGCCCTCGACGATCACGCCCGCCGTCGGGTGGTGATCGAGATCACGTGGGAGCACCCGCTCGCCTGGATGAACGACCTGTGGCGCCGGTTCCACGGGCTCGAGCGCCCCGACGGCCCGACGGCGGCCGACGCCGCCGAGGCCCTGGCCGAGCTGGGGTACCCCGTGCGCCTCGAGCGCGAGACGCGGCCGCCGCGCGCGAGCGGCTTCGAGCGCCGCGAGGACGCCGTGGCCCTCGTCCGCCGGCGGCTGTGCCTGCCGCCGGAGCGGGACCCGGAGGTCGCGGAGGCCCTCGGGGAGTACCTCGCCCTGCGCGACGGGCTCTGGAGCGCGGGCCCGCCCGAGCACGTCGTCGCCACGCTCTGGTGGGACCGCTCCGGCTGACCCGGGCCGGCCCCCTCAGCGCCCCCGCCGCGAGACGTAGTCCCGTACCACGAAGGCGCCGAGCTCCCGGTCGTCCATGAGGAAGACGCGCCCCGCCGTGAGCTGCGCGAGGCGCTCCATGAACCGCACCAGACCCGGGCTGCCCTCGAGCATGAAGACGTTCAGCGTGACGCCGGCGCGCGCGAGGCGCACCGCCTCGGCCAGGGTGAGCTCGATCGTCCGGGGCACGGGCGGCCAGGAGAAGAACGACCGTTCCCCCTCCAGGTGGGCCGTGGGCTCCCCGTCGGTGACCATGATCACCTGCCGCGCGGCCCTCGGGTGCTCGGCGAGGAGCCGGCCCGCGAGGTGGAACGCGTGGTGCATGTTCGTCCCGTACACCCGCTCGAACCCGGGGGCGGCCAGGTCCCGCGGCTCCATCCGCCTGGCGTAGTCGCTGAAGCCGATGAGGTACAGCGTGTCGTGCGGGTACCGTCCCTCGATGAGCGCGTGGAGCGCGAGCGCCATCCGCTTGGCGTGCACGAAGTGCCCCCGGAGCGGCATCGAGAACGACAGGTCGAGGAGGAGGGCCGTCGCCGTCTCCGTCCGCTGCTCCGCCTCGACGAGCTCGAAGTCCTCCGGCGCGAGGCGCGGCGCCCGCCCCGGACCCTCCCGCACGATGGCGTTGAACACCGTGCGCTGCACGGAGATCTGCCCGACGTCGCCGAACCGCCAGGGGCGGGTGGCGCCGGTCGGCTCGGCGACGCCCCCCGGGTCACGCGCCTCGTGGGCCCCCTCTCGGTCCCGACGCAGGTGCTCGAAGACCCGGGCCAGCGCCCGCTCACCGAGCTTGCGCGCGCCGAGGGGGGTGACCTCCAGCCGCCCGTGCCGACGGGCCAGCACCCCCGCCTCCTCCAGGGCGCGCTCGATCCGCTTCAGCCGCCGGAGGTCGAGCGCCGCCGCCTCGCCGAGGGCCCGCCGCACGGCCTCCTCGTCGACGTCGGCGATCGTGGCCCCCGGATAGTCCTGCCGGGCGGCGCGCTCGAGCTCCTCGTACTCGTGGAGCCGCTCCATCACGTCCACCGTCGCCGCGAGGGGCGACGCCTCCTCGCCCTCCCCGGGGGGAGCCGCCTCGGACCAACCGAGCTCCGGGTACATCGCCGACAGGTGGGCCGCCAGCCGATCCACCTCGAAGGCGAGGTCGAGATCCCGAAGGACCTGCTCGGCGAGCTCGCGGAGCTCGGCCTGCTGTTCGGGCGGGAGCGAGGCGAGCAGGCGCGAGAACGCCGCCATCCGGCGGGCCATACGCTCCAAGAGCTCCTCGAGCGACGCGGGGCGATCCGGGAAGAGGTCGCCGTAGCGCCCCATGAACCCCTCGAAGTCCACCGGCTCCCCTCGGTCCCGCCGCTCGATCATCTCGTTCAGTTCGGCGAGCATGTCGCGGAGGCGGGCGAGGTCCTCGGGACCGAGCGATCGTATCCCCTCGGCGATCCGTCGGAAGAACGCGCCCATCACCTGCTAGCGGAGGTGCTCCAGGAGCTCGTCGAAGCCACGCTGGGCCTCGGGGTCGGCGAACCGGTACCCGCGGAGCTCCCGGATCCGTCCCGGCACGTCGGGCGGGAGCGCGTCGAGGAACGCCTCGCGCTCCCGCGCGTCGTCGTCGGCGCGGAACGCGAGGGTGGAGCGCTCGCGCTCCAGGATCCCCTCGAGCCGCTCCCGGACCTCCTCGAGGGGCCCGGCGAGGTTCAGGCGCTCGAGCTCCCGCTGGCGGGCCTCCCGCAGGCGCGCGAGGAGCGCGTCGAGACCCGAGAAGCGTCCCTCGAGGCCCCGCCGCCGGAGGCGATCGAGGGCCTCCCGCGGGTCGACGCCGGCGAGCACGTCGTCCGAGATCGCCTCCAGGAGCTCGCCGACGGGCAGGTCCGGTCCCAGGGGATCCTGGGTCCCGTCCCAGCGCGAGTAGCGGATCCGCATGAGAGCCAGCCTACGCCCGGACGGGCCCTACGGCTCCTCCGCCGCCCCGGCGCCTCCTGGCAGGACCGTCCCGAGCGCCTCCGCCGCCCGCCTGGCCGTCTGCGGGTCCATCGCGTTCTCGCGCGCGGCGAGGTCGGCGGCGAGGTCGCCCACGCTCACCACGCGCACCCCGCGCACGGTCCTCGGCGCGCCGGCCACGGCTCGCGTGAGGCACAGCACGGGCTCGACGTCGCAGAAGGCGGGCACCTGCAGCAGTCGGCCGCGGACCCTGCGCGCGGCTCGGCGGACGCGCCGGAACCCGGCGAGCGGGACCCCGCCCACGCGCACCCCGCGCCGGTCGGGCTCGACGTAGCCGGGGAGGGGCACGAGGGCGACGACGAAGGCCCCCGTCCGCCCGACCACCGCGTAGTCCGCCCCCTCCCCCTCGAGCGCCACCGCCCAGTACGACCAGGGGTCCAAGCGGGCGAGCTCGGCCCGCACGAGGGCGTGATCCTCCGGGGTGGGGCGGGGCCACGTCGGTCGGCCGAGCAGCGCCCCCATCCGCTCCTACCCGATGCCGAGCCCGGTCATCAGGGCCCGGGCCGTGAGGCCGAACGAGATGAACGAGGCCCAGGCGAAGGGGACCCACGGCCGCACGGGCCGGTCGATGCCGACGAGCCGTGCGTTGCCCTCCCTCGCGATGACGTGGGCGAACACGAACAGCAGGAGCGGGAGCAGCCCGTACACGTAGTGCAGGACGCCCCCGAGGGCGCCGGGGCTCACCAGCCGGCGCCCGAGGAGCAGCAGCAGGATCCCGAGCGCGGCCTGGAGCCCCGCCGCGACCTGCGCCACCGTGAGCCACACCCAGAACCCCTCGCCGGGACCGCGGCGGAGGAGGAAGGCACCGAGCCCCCACAGCCAGCCGAGCGCGAACACCCCCACCACGACGAACCCGACGACGGCGTGGACCTCGGACACGGCCTCGGAATCCTAGCGGTCGGCGCGGGGGCTACGCCTCGAGGGCGTAGCGGACGGCACCCTCCTCGACGTGCTTGTTCAGCCGCCGCGACAGGTGCAACCCCTCCAGGGCGAACTCGAGCGCGGAGGCCGCGAGGCCCGGACTCTCTTCCTCGACGCCGAGGCGCCGCAGCAGCGGCGCGAGCCCCGGGAGCTCCCCAACCTGCGCGAGGAGCTCGCCGGCCGTCGTGAGGTCCGAGGTCTCGACGACGAGCCCCTCGGTCTCGAACCGGGCGAGCAGCGGCCGCAGGTCGAACCCCGACAGACGACGACGGAAGACCTCGAGCTCCGCGGCCTTCAACGCCCGCGCGAGGATCTCCTCCTCCCGGCCCTCCTCGATCGTGTCGAACTCGATCCGACCGAGGCTCGAGGCCAGCACCGCCGGCAGGTCGCAGACGCGGGGCACGGCCTCCGGCTCGCCGGTCCGCACGGCCCGTCGCACCGCCGCCGCCGCGAGGGTCTCGAGGTTCCCGATCGAGTACCGGACGCTCACGCCGCTCCGGTGGTTCACGTGGGGCGAGCGTCGCAGCTCTGCGGTGAGCGCCGCCAGGATCTCCTTCATGTAGATGGGGACCCGGAGCGGCACCCCGCCCGCCGGCGGCCGGGCCTCCTGCTCCATGATCCGGATCTCGTCGGCGAGGCTCCGCGGGTAGTGGGTCCGGATCTGCGTCCCGAACCGGTCCTTCAGGGGGCTCACGATCCGGCCGCGATGCGTGTAGTCGTCGGGGTTCGCCGTCACCACGAGGAGCAGGTCGAGCGGCAGCCGGACGCGGTACCCGCGGATCTGGACGTCGCGCTCCTCGAGGATGTTGAACAGGGCCACCTGGATCCGCTCGGGCAGGTCGGGCAGCTCGTTGATGGCCACGATCCCGCGGTTCGTGCGCGGGATCAGCCCGTAGTGGATCGTGAGCTCGTCGGCCAGGTACCGCCCCTCGGCCACGCGGATCGGATCCACGTCGCCGATGAGGTCGGCCACGGACACGTCGGGGGTGGCGAGCTTCTCCGCGTACCGATCCTCCCGGCCGATCCACGCGATCGGGGTCTCGTCCCCGCGCTCCGCGACGAGCTGCCGGCAGCGCGCGCAGATCGGCCGGTACGGGTGGTCGTTGACCTCGCACCCGGCGATGATCGGCACCTCCTCGTCGAGGAGGTCCACGATCCGGCGGATGAGCCGGGTCTTGGCCTGACCCCGCTCGCCGAGGAAGATCAGGTCGTGGCCGGCGAGGATCCCCCGCTCGAGGGCGGGGAGCACGGTCCCGTCGAAGCCGACGATGCCGGGGAACAGCTCCTCGCCACGGCCGAGACGGGCGAGCAGGTTCGCCCGCAGCTCCTCCTTCACGCTCCGGTCGGGGTACCCGGAGGCGCGCAGCTCGCCGACGGTGCTCACTCCATCCACGTCCACCAGGCTACCGGGTCCCGCCGATGAGGCAGCTCCCTCAGGCCGGGGTCGGGGCGCCGTACCGGCGCTCGGCCACGCGTCGCCCGACCTCCGCCGACACCACGAGGATCACCGAGGCCACGAGCACGATGGAGGAGACCGCGACGAGCTGAGGGAGCAGGCTCGGCACCCGGAGCTGCGCGAACAGGTAGACCGGCCAGGTCGGCTGCGTCCCGGAGAGGAACGACGCGATCGCGTACTCGTCGAAGGAGAGCGTGAACGCGATGAGGAACGAGGAGACGATGGCCGGCATCAGCAGGGGCACGGTCACGCGCCGGAACGTCTGCCATGCGTCCGCACCGAGGTCTCGCGCCGCCTCGTCCAGGGAGCGCGAGAGCCGTTCGAGGAGCGGCATGATGGTCAGGACGGTGTAGGGGAGCGACACGACGACGTGGCCGACCACGACGGCGTGGAGGCCGAGCCCGATGTACATGCCCATCGTCTCGGTGAGCACCTTGTCCACGGCGGTGAAGATCACCAGCAGCGAGACCCCGAAGACCAGGTAGGGAACGACGAGGGGCGAGAACACCAGCGCGGAGACGATCGGCTTGCCGGCGAACCTCCGCCGGACCAGGGCCGTCGCGACCAGCACCCCGAGCGCCACGGCGATGAGGCTCGACGCGGTGGCCACGACGACGCTGCGCCGCAGCGCGCCGAGCAGGACGGCGTTGGTCAGCGCGTCCCGGTACCAGTGGAGGGTGAAACCCTGGAGGGGGAAGGCCACGTCCCCGTCGTTGAAGGAGAACACGGCCAGGACGGCGATGGGGGCGTAGAGGAAGAGCACCAGCCCAAGGAAGAACAGCGCCAGCAGGCGTCGAGCCCCGGTCGAGGCCGCCGGATCGTCCGCCGTCCTCACGCCGCCACGCTCCTCACCTGGACCCATCGCCCGAAGATCATCATCAGCGCCACGACCACGAGCAGGAGGAACATGGCGAGCACCGAGCCCGACTGCCAGTCCAGCCCCTTCGTGAACAGGTCGTTGATGGCGTTGCCGTACATGTACCCGGCCGTCCCGCCCACGAGCTGCGGGGTGACGAACTCGCCGATCGTAGGCACGAAGACGAACACGAACGCGGCCGTCACCCCCGGGAAGCTGAGCGGGAGCGTCACCCGGAGGAAGGTCCGCCACCGTCCCGCCCCGAGGTCACCGGCCGCCTCGAGCAAGCTCCGGTCCAGGTTGTCGAGGCTCGCGAAGATCGGCAGCGCGACGAACGGCACCCAGACGTACGCCAGCACCAGCATCACCGTGAACTGGCTGTAGAGCAGCCACGGGACCGGGTCCCCCGGCGGCCGCAGGTGCAGCCAGTACAGGAGCGAGTTCACGACCCCCCGATCGCCGAGGATCACCTTCCAGGCCAGCACCCGCAGCAGGAAGCTCGTGAGGAAGGGCGCGATGATGAGCAGGAGCAGCACGTACTTCCGCTTCCGCGCGCACAGGGCGAGGTAGTAGCCGACGGGGTACGCGAGCAGGACGACCACCACCGAGACCGTGAGCGACATCGCCACGGACTTCCAGAACAGCCCCATGTAGATCGAGCGTCCGAGCAGGAACTGCTCCCAGTCCGCGAGCGAGGGACCGCCGTCGGTGGGGAAGATGCGGACGGCGCCGAAGCTGTAGGCCGCGACGAACCCGACGGGGAGGACGAAGAACAGGACCAGCCACGCCAGGGGCCCCGAGAGCAGCCCCAGGGTCCCCCAGCGCTCGGCGCGGCTCCGGCGCGGGCCGTCGCGGGCAACGGTCCAGACCATCGCGCTAACGGCGGCGCCGTCGGATCAGGCGGCCTTCACCTCGCTCCAGTGCTCGGCGTACACATCCCGTCGCTCGATCGGCCGCTCCGCGTGCGTGTAGGGCTCCTCGAGCACGCTCGGGTCGTCCAGGCTGAAGGCCTCCACGATGTCCTCGGAGACCTTCGACAGGTCCACGTCCATGTTCGCGTGGCCGTACGCGTAGAAGTTCAGGAGGAACTCGGCCGCCTTCGTGCTCGCCCAGGAGTCCACGTAGGCGTGCGCGTGGTAGTAGTTGGGCGACTCGGCGAACAAGCCGAACCCGCAGTACCAGGACGTCCGTCCCTCCTTCGGCTGCATGTAGACCACGTCCAAGCCGGCGCCCTTCGCGTAGCTCCACGCGTCCGGCCACGCGTAGCCGATCCAGACCTCCTCCTGCTTGAAGGCCCGGAAGAGGTCGTAGGACTGGCCCCAGAGGAACTTCACGAGCCCCTTCTTGGAGATCAGGAAGTCGCGCATCTTCGCGAGCTCGTCGTCGGTCATGGCCCACGGGTTCGGCACCCCGTGGTAGTAGCCGGCCACGACGAGCATGTTCAGGCTGTCCCACCAGGAGATCTTCCCCGCGTAGCGGTCGTCGAAGAGGATCCCCCAGGAGTCCTCCTTCGGCTCCACGAGGTCCGCCCGGTACATGGGCGCGGCGAACCCCCAGTCGAGCACGATGAAGTACTGGTCCCCGTCGAAGTTCCCCGAGGCCTCGAGGGTGGGGTTCAGCGACGGGAAGTTCCGGATCAGGGACGTGTCCCACGGCTGGAGCACGCCGAGGGCCACCCAGTCCCCGAAGCGGTACGCGCAGGGGTGCACCACGTCGTAGCGCGCGCCCGCCGCCACCTTCGCGTACCCGGTGTCGTCGTCCTCGAACAGGATGAACTTCGGCGTGTCACCGGTGGCCGTCTGGTACTGCTTCCACAGGTAGAGGCGCTCCTCCTTCGGGTAGTACGAGCCGTCACCGTAGCCGGCCCAGTCGTAGACCTGGAGCCCCCCGGGTTCCTGCTCCAGCGGCGGCCGGGCGGAGGGGCTCGAGCCGGTGGCGGCCGGTCCGCCCGTCGTCTCCACTTTCTTGCACGCGGCCAGCAGGCCGGTG
>BEHO01000029.1 GCA_002898915.1 bacterium HR12 | reverse complement strand
ACCTTCGCCGACGAGGAGGAGGCGATCGCCCTCGCGAACGGCACCGACTACGGGCTCGCGGCGACCGTCTACACGGGGGACCCCGAGCGGGCCGAGCGGGTCGCCGCGCGGCTCGTGGCCGGGACCGTGTGGGTGAACTGCTTCTTCGTCCGGGACCTGGGGGCGCCCTTCGGCGGGGCCCGGAGCTCGGGGATCGGGCGCGAGGGCGGGACCTGGTCGTTCGACTTCCACGCCGACGTGAAGACGATCTGCATCAGAGGGGAGGGATGAGGGATGGGTGAGGTGGTAGGAGCCGCGCTCGTCGCGCACGTGCCGACGATCATGCTGCCGGAGGAGGTCCGGCTCGAGCTGAACGAGGGCAAGGAGATCACCCTGGTGCCGGGGCTGCGCCGGATGAAGACCGAGTGCATCGACCGGCTGCGGCCCGACACCGTCGTGGTCTTCGACACGCACTGGTACTCCACGTTCGAGCACATCGTGACGGCCCACGAGCGCCGGAGCGGCCGGTTCACCAGCCACGAGCTGCCGCGGGGGATGTCGCAGATCCCGTACGACATCCCCGGGGACCCCGAGCTGGCGAAGCTCATCGCGGCCCAGGCCGACGGGCGCGACGACTGCTGGATCCTCGCCTGCGACGACCCGTACCTGCCGATCTTCTACGGCACCGTGAACATCTGGACGTTCCTCGGCGATCCCGAGACGCGCTGGATCAGCGTGGCGATCAACCAGACCTGCGACACCGAGGACTTCCTCCTCTTCGGGGAGCTGATCGGGCGGGCGATCGCGCAGAGCGACCGACGGGTGGTGCTGCTCGCCTCGGGAGGCATGACGCACCGCTTCTTCAACTTCAAGGAGCTCCGCAAGCGCGAGGCCCAGCGGGCGCCCGACAACATCTACGCCCCCGAGTACTACGAGGCGGACATGAAGGTCCTCGGGATGCTCGAGCGCGGGGACCACGCCGGCGTCATCGACAACATGCCCGAGTACCTGGAGGCACATCCCGAGGGCGGGTTCGGGCACTACCTGACCATGGTCGCGGCCCTCGGCGGCCGGGCCTGCACGGCGCCGGGGGAGCGGTTCTCCGAGTACGAGGCCTCGATCGGCACCGGGCAGGTGCACGTCTGGTTCGAGCGGCCCGAGGGCGGCTGGACCGCCTGAGCGCTGCGGTTCCGAGAGGAGGTGGGGGAACGCATGGCGAGCGAGCAGGAGCTCGGGTACGAGCGCTTGGGAGCCAAGCGCCTGTCGTTGGTGGACGTGATCGCGCAGTCGGTGGGGTTCATGGGGCCCGTCTTCTCGGCGGCCTTCCTCATCCCCCTCATCGCGGGGTTCAGCGCCTCGGGCAAGGGGGCCGGCGTGGCCACGCCGTTCGCCGTGCTGCTCGCGGCGGTCGGCACCTTCGCCCTGGGCTGGATCGTCGCCCAGTACGCGAAGCGGGTCCACGCGGCCGGGTCGCTCTACGACTACGTCTCCATGGGGCTCGGCCAGCAGGCGGGCGCCGCGACGGGCTGGCTCTACTACGGGGGGACCACCGTCCTCGCCTCGGCCATCGCGGTGCTCGTGGGCTGGTTCGTGCACGACGTCGTGTTCCCGGCGGTGTTCGGGGTCGACTCGCCGCTGCCGATGATCGTGTGGAGCGCGCTCTACGTCGCGGCCGTCTTCCTGATCATGTACCTCGGGGTGCAGCTCTCCACCCGGGTGCAGCTCGCGCTGGCGCTCGTGTCGGCGGCGGCCCTGCTGCTGTTCTTCGTCAAGGTCCTGGTGGACGTGGGGGGCTCGAACAGCCTCCGGGCGCTCAACCCCGCCGAGGCCGCCGACGGGCTCCCCGGGATCCTGTTCGGGGTGCTCTACGGCGTCCTGATCTTCGTGGGCTTCGAGACGGCCGCGAACCTGGCGGAGGAGACCGCCGAGCCCAAGCGGGCGATCCCCCGGGCCGTGCTGCTCACGGTGGTGATCGTCTCGGCCTTCTACCTGATCGCCTCCTACGCGCAGGTCGCCGGGTTCGGGTTCGACCCGAACCTGATCCTCGACCCGGAGATCGCGGCCGCCCCGGTGTTCGCGCTGGGGTCGCCGGACTTCTACGGCTCGGACCTGATCGTGAAGTTCCTCATCGTCGTGGTGTTCCTCGACATCATGGCGGTGGGGCTCGGCGCGGCGGTCGCCTCGACGCGCGGGGTGTTCGCGCTCGCCCGCGACCGACGGATCCCCGGCGTCCTGGCGACGGTCTCGGGGTCCCGGGGCACCCCGCTCGGGGCGATCGTCTTCGTCGAGGGGTTCTCCGTGCTCATGGTCCTCTTCGCGGAGCTCTGGGACGGGCTCTTCGCGATGCCGGAGACCCCCCACTACTTCGCCATGTTCGCCTGGCTCTCGACGTTCGGCGGCTTCTGCCTGATGGTCGTCTACGGGCTCATGGCGGCCGGGGCCTTCCGCGGGCTCGCCGATCACCGGAACCGGGTCGGGGTGGTCCTCGCGGGGCTCGTCGGCCTGGCCACGGCGGTCGGGGCGGTCTTCGGCGGGGTCTACAAGCAGCCGAACCCCGTGAACCTGGTCTGGATCTACGCGGTGGTCTGGCTCGTGCTCGGGATCGTCGTGACCGCCCTCGTGCGCGGCCGGGAGCCGGCGAGCCAGGTCCTGGCCGATCTCCGCAGCGGCGCCGAGATCTGACGGAGGCGCGCCCGGAGGGGCGGCCCACGGAACCGCCCCTCCGGGTAGCATCGGGTCCGTGACCGCCGACGGGCCGTCCCTGCGGCTGGACGTCTCGCGCGAGGAGGCGCTCCGGCACGCCGCCCGCATCATCGTCCAGGCCTGGCGGAGCTTCGACCGGTTCCGGCCCGAGGAACCCCCGCTCGACGAGCGGGTCCTCGCGCTGCTGCGCTCGGGGCTGCCCGAGGCGGGCGTGCCGGTCCACGAGGCCCTGGACGACGCCGGGCGCGTCCTGGACGAGTCGATCGCGCAACCCCGGCCCCGGTACTTCGCCTTCATCGGCTCGAGCGGCCTGGAGATCGGGGCCGTCGCCGACGCCCTCGCGGCCACGTACGACATCAACCTGGCCGTGGACGCCCGCGCCGCCACCGTCATCGAGCAGCAGGCCGTGCGGTGGGTGGCGGAGTTCGTCGGGTACCCGGCCGGCGGCGGGGCGTTCACGAGCGGCGGGACGATCAGCAACGTGACGGCCCTCGCCGCCGCGCGCGAGCGGGCGATGCCGGGGAGCCGCCACGGCGGCATGGCCGAGCGCCGCGCCGCCGTGTACTGCTCGCGCGAGGTCCACTACTCGATCACGCGGGCGGTGGAGCTCCTCGGCATCGGCTCCGCGAACCTACGGGCGCTCCCGATCGACGAGCGCCGGCGCCTCCGGCCCGACGCCCTGGCCGAGGCCATCGACGATGACCTCGCCCACGGGGTGACGCCGGTCGCCGTGGTGGCCTCGGCCGGGACCACCCTCACCGGGGCGATCGACCCCATCGGCGAGATCGCCGAGGTCTGCCAGGCGCGCGGGGTGTGGCTCCACGTGGACGGGGCCTACGGGCTGCCCGCCGCGGCGGTGCCCTCGATGCGCCCGGCCTTCGCCGGGCTGGAGCGCGCCGACTCGGTCTCGGTCGACGCCCACAAGTGGCTGTACCTGCCGAAGGCCTGCGGGGTGGTGCTCGTCAAGCGTCAGGAGGACCTGGTCGCCGCGTTCGCTCACCGCGAGGGCTACCTCCCGCACCAGCAGCACGAGCTGCACGCCGTCGACATCACCCTCGAGTACTCGCGTCCGTTCCGAGCCCTCAAGGCCTGGCTCGCGTTCCGCGTCCACTGCGCGCCGGCCTTCCGAGCGGCGATCGAGCGGAACCTGGCCGAGGCGCGCCTGCTGTACGAGGAGGTGGGCCGGCACGAGGACCTGGAGGCGCTCGCCCCGCCGCAGCTCTCGATCGTGCCCTTCCGCCACGTGCCGCCCGGCGCGCGCGACGTGAACGCGCACAACGCGGCCCTCGCCGAGGCCCTCCAGGCCGACGGGCGCGTGTACCTCGCCTCGGCCCTGATCGACGGCGAGGTCTACCTCCGGCCCTGCTTCGTGAACTTCCGCACCACCGAGGAGGACGTGCTCGCGCTGGTCGAGATCGTCCGCGAGCTCGGCGCCGGGCTCGCCGGCCCGTCGGTCGTGAGAGGATGAGTCCGATGGAAGAGCAGGTACCCGAGGACCACCGGGAGGTCTGGGGGGACGAGCCCGAGGAGCGGGACGCCTCGGCGACCCTGGCCGAGTTCGCGCCGGAGGAGGTCGCGTGGCACGACCACTGGGCGTTCGTGCCCCTCAAGGTCGTCTGGCGCTTCATCCGCCGGAGCGGCAAGCGGATCGCGGTCACGGTGGTCGGCTTCGCGGTGCTCCTCGCCGGGGTGGCCATGCTCGTGCTCCCCGGGCCGGGGTGGGCGGCGATCTTCCTCGGGCTCGCGATCCTCGCGACCGAGTACGTCTGGGCCCAGCGCCTGCTGAAGATGGCCAGGGAGAAGGCTGGGCAGGCGAGGGACGCGGTGCTTCGGCGGAACCGGTCCGAGCGCGCCGAGGAGGAGGGGTCGGGCTCGCCCCCTGGGTAGGACGGGATGGCGAGGCTGGAGGGGTACCGCTTCGGGCGGATCGTCGCGGACGGCCGGGAGCACGTCCGCGACCTGATCGTGCTCCCCGGACGGGTGATCGGCGACTGGTGGCGGAAGGACGGTCACGCCCTCGCCCGCGAGGATCTCGCGGGCGTCCTCGAGGAGCTGCCCGAGCGCCTGATCGTCGGGACCGGGGCGGCGGGACGGATGCGGCCGGATCCCGACCTCCTCCGCGAGCTCCGGGAGCGCGGCATCGAGGTCGAGGTGCTCCCGACCGCCGAGGCCGTGGCTCGTTACAACGAGCTCGATCCCGACCGCACCGCCGCCGCCCTCCACCTGACCTGCTGAGGTCCGGCGGGAGACCGCAAGGAGGCGAACATGACGGAGGAGAGGGGTCCGGAGGCCGTCATCCAGATCCGCCGGACGACGAGCGGGTACCGCCTGCTCCACATCCACGGAGGGGAGGGGGAGGAGGTCGTCGTGGACGGGACGCTCGGGGACGTCCACCGCGCGATCGACCGGCTCCACGAGGCCGGCGCACGGCAGGGACGTGGACCTCGGGGGTCGGGCTGGGAACGCGGGGGGCCGCGAGCGCGGGCTCGAACCGGTGAGGGTCTCGAGGGGACCCTCCACATCTGGCGGCCGACAGGCGGGTACCGGGTCGTCCACGCTCGTCCCGACCTGGAGCACTCGGTCGACGAGGAGGTCGTCGTGGACGGGACCCTCGAGGAGGTCCATCGGGCGATCGACCGGCTCCACGAGGTCGGCGCGGCGCAGCGGGCCGAACTCCGGGAGCGCATCCGCAGGGAGCTGGGTCCCCCCCACTCGCACTGACCGGGGCTCTCCCGCTCTCGGCCGTCAGCAGCGGGAGGGCGTGAACCCCTCGGGGGGCCTGAGGTCGGTCGGGCCCTCGTAGCGGGCGCGGGGGCGGATCAGGCGGTTGTCGGCCCGCTGCTCGAGCACGTGGGCGCCGAGCCCGGCGATCCTCGCGCACAGGAAGATGGGGGTCATGAGCCCCACCGGGATCCCCATGAGGTGCAGCAGGAGCCCGATCGGCAGGTCCGCGTTGGGGTGCAGGCCCTTCTCGCGCGCCATCGTCTCGACCACGCGGTCGTAGCAGCGGACGAGCACCGCCGCGTCGGGGTCGCGCTCGGCGAAGCCGTCCAGGTCCTCGCGGAGGAGCACCGCCCGCGGATCGGGCCTCCGCATGTAGACGCGGTGGCCGAACCCGGCGATGCGCTCGCCGCGGGCCAGGCGCTCGAGGACGTAGGGCTCGGCGGCGGCCTCGCCGCCCGCCATCCGGATCCGCACGAACATCCGGGCCGCCTCCTCGTTGGCGCCCCCGTGCAGGGGCCCCTTGAGGGTCGCCGCCGCGGCGACCACCGCCGCGTAGGGGTCGGCGAGGGTGGAGGACGCGACCCGGGCCGCGAAGGTCGAGGCCGCGAGCTCGTGCTCCGAGTAACACGTGAGGATGCGGTCGAAGACCCGCTCGACCTCGGGCGCGGGCGGGCGTCCGTGGATCATCCACAGGAAGGACCCGGCGAAGCCGAGCCCGGGGTTCGGCTCGAGCACCGGCTCGGCGTGGAGGGCCCGGTACGCGGCAGCGGTGAGGGCCGGCGCCCGGGCGAGGATCCGGAGCAGCATGGCCTCGGCCGCCTCGACCGAGGGGTCCTTGAGGACGCCGGGGTCCTCGAAGCCCGCGAGGAGGGAGATGCCGGTCCGGAGCGCGTCCATCGGGGCGGTGCCGGCCGGGAGCCGCCGGAGGACGTCGACGACCCCGTCCGGCAGGCCGGCGAGGTCCCCGAGGCGCGCGCAGAAGGCGGCCTGCTCCTCGGGGCTCGGCAGGTGGCCGCGGAGGAGCAGGTGGGCGACGTCGGGGTACCGGACGGTCCGGGCCAGCTCGAGCAGGTCGTACCCGCGCACGACGATCCGCTCCCGCTCCAGGTCGAGCGTGGCGACCTCCGTGCGCGCCACCACCACGTCCTGCAGGCCGGGGCGGACGTCCTCGCTCACGGCTCCTCCGGCGTTCCGCGCGCGAGGCTCCGGTCGAGCTCGGCGTAGTCGTCGTAGCCGATGAGCTCGTAGAGCTCCTCGCGGGTCATCATGCGCTCGAGCCAGGGGGCCTGCGTCCCCTCGCGCAGCAGGTCCCGGTAGAAGGCTCGGACCTGGCGGGCGGCGACCCGGGCCGCCGAGACGGGGAAGATCACGAGGCGGTAGCCGAGCTCGGCGAGGCGCTGGACCGGGAGCAGGGGCCCCTTGCCGAACTCGGTCATGTTCGCGAGGAGCGGTCCGGGGACCTCGCGCGCGTAGGCGGCGAACTCCTCTTCGGTCTCGAGCGCCTCGGGGAAGACGACGTCGGCGCCGGCCTCGCGGTAGGCGAGCCCCCGCCGGACGGCCTCCTCGAAGCCGTGGGTGGCCCGCGCGTCGGTCCGGGCGATCACGACGAGGTGCTGCCGGGCCCGGGCCGCGGCCGCCACCTTCTCGCAGAACGCCTCGACCTCGATCACGCGCTTGCCCTCCAGGTGCCCGCAGCGCTTGGGGTCCCGCTGGTCCTCGATCTGGATCGCGGCGCACCGCGCCCCCTCCAGCTCTCGGACCGTGCGCATCACCATGAGGGCGCCGCCGAAGCCGGTGTCGGCGTCCACGATGAGCGGCAGGCGGGTGACCCGCACGATCTGCCGGGCCGCGCGGGCGAGCTCGTCGAGGGTGACGAGCCCGACGTCGGGCATCCCCATCGAGGCGGAGAAGGCGGCGCCCGAGAGGTACAGCGCCTCGGCCCCGGCGTCCCGGGCGAGGAGCGCCGACAGGCCGTTGAAAACGCCGGGGACCGCGATCGTCCGTCCCTCGTCGAGGAGCCTCCGCAGGCGGAGGGCGGGGTGCTCGCCGGGGTCCGGGGTGAGCCAGGTCATCCCCGCAGGGCCTCCAGGAGCGGCTCGAGGGACCCGTCCCCCTCGCCGAGGCGCCACACCGCCGACTCCACCGCCGCCGCGCGCTCCGGGCCCCAGCGCTCGGCCACGTTCGCGCGGTACTTGGCCACCAGCTCCTCGTCGGTCATGGGGTTCCTCGCGTGCCCGCGAGGGTACGTCACCTCGCGCACGAGCGCACGACCGTCGGTCGTCTCGACCGTGATGCGGTTGGGGATCCCCTCCGGGTAGCGGGCCGTGAGGGCGTCGTCGAGCTCCACCACGGTCCGCTCGCGGAGGAGCTCGAGCGTGTCGGGTCGGCGGATCCGCGCGAGATCGAAGGTGCGCCGGGTGACCTCCCCGTCCTGGAGGGCGGCGCAGACGATGTACTGGATCGAGTGGTCGGCCGTCTCGCGGGTGCGCGGATCCCACTTCTCGGGGTCCTTGGCGATGATCTCGTAGGCGGCGCGGAAGGTCTCGATCCGCACGCGCGCGATCCCCGCCCCGCTGAGCTCCGCGCGGAGCTGGAGCGCGGCGTCCACCGCGCTCTGCGCGTGGTACTCGACCGGCCAGAACTTCACGTAGGTGTCGAGGATCCGCCGGGGCGGGGCGAGCTCCGCGAGGGGGGCGAGCGCCTCGGGGTCGAGGGGCTCGCCGCCGAGGGCCACGCGCACCAGCCCGAGCTCCCCCTCGAAGGGCCGGAAGGGGCCGGTCATCCCGGCCTCCGCGAGGAGCGTCGCCGCCACCCCGAGGCGGGCGGCGTGGGCGGCCGCCGCCCCCTTCCACATCGAGAGCTCGCCGGCACGGGTCTCGCGCAGCGCGAGGTGGGGGACGACGGCGAGGGCGATCGCGTGGCGGAGCGCGTCGGGCGGGAGGCCGAGGAGCCGGCCGGCGCCGCACGCGGCGGCGATCCCGATCACGTTCACGTGGTCGAAGCCGTGGGCGCGGAAGCTCGTGGCGTCGCAGAGGTCCACGCCGATCTCGTACGCCACGGCGATCGCGGGCAGGAGCGCGCCCGCGCCGAGCCCCCGAGCCTCGGCCAGGGCGAGGAGCGCGCCGATCACGTCGGAGGGGTGGAGGGGCTCCCGCGAGAGGTAGGTGTCGTTGAAGTCGAGGCACAGGACGGCCACGCCGTTGGCGAACCCCGCGGCCTCGGGGTCCGCCCGGAGATCCGTGCCCCAGACCGTGCAGGTCCCGGGGCGCGCCGCGGCGTACCGGCGGGCGGCGGCGGGCGCCGGTTCCTCCAGCCCGGCGATCGCCACGCCGATCGAGTCCAGGACGCGTCGCCGCACCTCGTGGGCGACCTCCGGCGCGAGCCCGTCGGGCGCGGCGTCGTGGGCGTACGCCGCCAGGATCTCCAGGGTTCGGTCGCTCATCTCCCTCCTCGCGAACCGTGCCGGGAGCCTACCGCGCCGGAGCCTCTATGCTG
>BEHO01000028.1 GCA_002898915.1 bacterium HR12 | reverse complement strand
GATCCTCTCCGGCGCGCGGTCTCAACCGTGACGCGGGACCAGCTCGTCCTTTCTCCTCGTGCACATGAGCCGCATGCAGGGCCTCACTCAGTGACGCTCTCGAGCGGCGGCGCAACTCGCCTCAGGGGCGATGACCTGACGCTTGCCGTGAGGATTCAGTACGGGATTGTGAGAGCCGCAGGCGAGTTGGGTCCCTGGAAGACCACGGTCACCCAGTACGCATATTCGCTGCTCGTCCCCGACGACGGAGCGGAGATGCTCGGCTGGCACTGGCATCCCGATCGATCCCGCACCCCGCGACCTCATCTTCACCTCGGCGAGGATGTTCTAGCGGCACGCGGGCGACTCACGCCCAAGGCGCATGTCCCGACTGGGCGGATCTCGCTTGAGGAGGTACTGCGCTTCACGATTGAGGACCTGGGCGTCCTTCCCCTCCGGGATGACTGGGATGAGGTGCTCAGGGAATCGCAGCAGCGGTTCGAGAGATGGCGCACGTGGTCATGAAGGTCTATCGGCCCTCTCGTCGCGTCGAACGCCCACGCCGGATCGAGCGGCGGCGCGAGGGGTAGGGGTTCAGCGATAGCCGCGCCCCTCAGCTCATCGAGGCGGCCGAGACCGTTACAACTGTAACGGTCGGCAGCCTTCCCCCGCCGGCCAACGAGGCCCAGGCCCGCGAGCTCGCGCCGGCCGGTCCGGCCGCTCGCTACCTTCCTGCTACCTTCTGCCCCCTCTGCGACCCCGCCGCAGAAGCGTTTTCCCTGGCTGGCCCGCCTGGATTCGAACCAGGACTAACTGATCCAGAGTCAGTCGGGCTACCGTTACCCCACGGGCCAGGGCAGAGCTCATGCTAGCAGCGTGGGAGGGCGAGCCCTAGGCGGGCTCGTCGGCGAGGGGATAGGTGCGGAGGAGCGGCGGGGTCTCGACGCGGAAGGAGGAGAGCACCCGCAGGAAGTCGGGCTCCTCCGCCTCCCACTGCCCCGGTGGGAAGATCGCGGCGAGGACGTACCCCGTCCCCTCGCGCCCGAGCGTCATGGCCACGGCCACGCCCGCCCGGGCCTCGCCGCCCTGGACGGAGTCGGCGACGACGAGGAGCCCGGGCAGCCCGTCGATCCTGACGTCGCGCTGCTCGCGTACGTCCATGGACGGATCGCCGGTGACGAAGAACAGGGCCATGTCCTGGAGGTCGTCGAAGGTCTCCGTGGAGACCGCGAGGGCCTCGTAGACCGTGCGGTCGGGCGGGGTCGGCGGCTGTCCCAGCCCCTCGCCGATCCCACCGAACCGGGACGGGGGCGAGGGGCTCGGGAGCGACGGCTGGGAGATCACCCCCGAGAGCAGCGACGGCCCCTCCTCGACCTGCTGGGGCGGCAGGACGGAGATCGTGTTGGCCGCGGGCAGGCGGGCGGAGAACAGGTGCTCCGGGTCGTAGTACCGCAGGAGCTCCCGTTCCTTGGGCGAAGCGCAGGCGGCGAGGGCCAGCCCGAGGGCGAGGCCCGACACGATCGCCCGGAGCACGGTGCGTCGCATACCCGCATGGTCGCACCGATGGTGCGGAGCGACCAGTCCCGGGTGAGCGGGGCGGCCGCGGGAGCGTCGGATTGACCGTGCGGCTCCGCCTGGGTAGCGTGAGCGCGGCGAAGGGGGAGAGCGATGAACAAGAGCGGACTCATCGCGGAGATCGCGAAGCGGACCGGAGCGAGCAAGGCGGAGATCGGGAGGACCCTGGACGCTGCGATGGCCGTCATCCGGGAGACCGTCGCCAAGGGGGACCGGGTTTCGCTCGTGGGATTCGGCACGTTCGAGCGGAAGCACCGGAACCAGCGGATCGCCCGGAACCCGCGGAAGCCCGAGACCCCGATCGTCGTCCCCGCCCGGGACCTCCCGTGGTTCGTCCCCGGGAAGGAGTTCAAGGAGATGGTGGCGGCGCGGCGGCGGCGCGCCACCTCCCGGGGGCGCTGAGCGGCGTCACATCGTGACGATGCGGAGGGAGCGGGCCACCTTCCGTCCGCTCTCCTCGACGAGGTCGAAGCGGACCCGCTGCCCGAGCCGGAGGAACCGCAGCCCCGAGCCTTCCATGGAGGTGGCGTCGATGGCGACCTCGGTCCGGTCCTCCATCAGCAGCGAGCCCGTGCGGGTCTCGGCGTCGTAGTGCTTCACGGTCCCCTGCGGCATCCCATCCTCCTCGGCCTCACGCGTGGGCGGCGAGCCGCTCGCCGAGATCCATCCCGAGGCACACCTCCAGCGTCCGACCCCGGCGGGCGTCGGCGAGCACGGTGAGGATATCGCCCGGCAGGTCGAGGTCGAAGGCGAGCTCGGGTCGGTCCACGACGGCGACCGGCAGGCCCCGTGCGCGGGCGAGCTCCAGGTGCCGGCGGAACGAGTCGGGGCCGAAGCGCGCGGGGATCGCGCGCGGTGGTCGCCGGAGGAGGAGGCTCGTGCCCTCCCGGGACGAGCGCCCGAGCACCACCGGTCCGAGCGTGCGCAGGGCGGCCTGGAGCGCCGACGCCGTGAGCAGGGGGAGGTCGGCCGAGAGCACCGCCAGGGCCTGCGCCCGCTCGGAGAGGGCGACCTGCTCCACCTGTCGCACCGCGGCGACGAGGCCGGGCCGGGCCTCGACCACGGTGCGAGCGTGGCGACGGGCGGCGACCTCGAGCACCGCCTCGTCGGGCGAGACGACCCACGTCTCCCACCCCGGCATGGCCTGGGCGACGTCGAGGACGTCCTCCAGCATGGCGAGCGTGAGCGCCCCCCGCTCGAGCGGCGAGAGGTGGGGGGCGAGGCGGGACTTGGACCGCTCGAGGGCCTTCACGGGCACGGCGATCACACGCACGATCCCAGCCTACCCCGCGGCTCGAACTCGAGCCGCGGAGCGCGTATCCTGGTGCGCCCCGCGGACGACAAGGAGGTCACGGTGAGTTCGACGACGCTCGCGCTGGCCGTCTCGCCGACCAACGTGCGGCAGGCGACCTGGTACCGGCTGCTCCTCGCCCTCGGCGGGAGCTGGCTGGTGGCCGGTCTCGCGCAGGTCTCGATCCCACTGCCGTTCACCCCGGTGCCGATCACCGGCCAGACGCTCGGGGTCCTGCTCGTGGGAGCCAGCCTCGGGCCGGGGCTCGGCGCGCTCTCGCTGGGGATGTACCTCGCGCAGGGCGCGCTCGGACTCCCGTTCTTCGCCGGCGGGAGCTCGGGGGTGTCGGTCCTCGGCCTGGCCTCGGCCACGGGCGGCTACCTGTGGGGGTTCGTGGCCGCGGCGGCCGTCGTGGGGTGGCTGTCCCGGCACGGGTGGGACCGCTCGATCCGGAGCGCGATCGGCGCGATGTTCCTGGGCGAGGTCGTGCTGTACCTGGTGGGGATCCCCTGGCTGGCGGCGGCGATCGACGTGTCCCTCGGTCGAGCCCTCGAGCTCGGACTCGCGCCGTTCGTGATCGGCGACACGATCAAGGTGCTGCTCGCGGCGGGGCTGCTCCCGGCCGGCTGGCGCCTGACCGGACGACGGTAGCATCGGGCGCGCCCGCGCGAGGAGGTCCGCCCTGGAGCCCTGGTTCCGCGCCGCCGAGACCGTCCTGCTGCCCCCGTTCGCGCTGTGGTTCAACTGGCGGATGGAGGGGCTCGAGCGCATCCCGAGGACGGGGCCGGCGATCGTCGTCGGGAACCACCTCTCGTACCTCGACCCCCTCGCCCACGGCTACTTCGTGGTCCGGGCGGGACGGCGGCCGCGGTTCCTGGCCAAGGTGGAGCTGTTCGAGAACCCCGTCCTCGGCAGGATCCTGCGGGGGATGGGGCAGATCCCCGTGCGGCGGGGCACGGGGGACCAGCGACCGCTCGAGGAGGCGACGGCGGCCATCGAGCGGGGAGAGGTCGTCGTGATCTACCCGGAGGGGACGAGCACGGCCGGCGGGCCGGACTTCAGCCCGGGTCGGGGCAAGACCGGCGCGGTGCGCCTCGCCCTCGCCACGGGGGCGCCGGTGGTGCCGGTGGCGACGTGGGGCGGGCAGTACGTGTGGCGCCGGGGCTCGTTCCGGTTCCCGGCCTTCGGTCGCCCGATCTTCCTGCGGGCCGGGGAGCCCGTGGACGTGCGGGCACGGGCCGCCGGCCTCGAGTACGATCCCGCTCTCGTCCCGCACCTTACCTACCATCTCTTGTGGTAGCTCGCCGATCTCTTCTCCGCCCTGCGCGATTCCTACCCTCGGCGGTGCTCGGCCGCGGTATGGTCATCGGCGTGAGCGATCGCCGCCTGGGGTTCTCGACGCGGGCGATCCACGCCGGCCGCGAGGTCCGGGTGGGGCAGGAGGCCCCGAGCGTCCCCATCTACCAGACCTCCACCTTCCGCTTCCGCACCTCGGAGGAGTACGCCGAGACGATCGCGTTCCGCCGCCCCGGCTTCACGTACACGCGGGGCTACGGGAACCCGACGCTCGAGGCCTTCGAGCGGGCCATGGCCGAGCTCGAGGGCACGGACGCCGCGCTCTCGTTCGCCTCCGGGATGGCGGCGATCCACACCGTGGTGACCACGTTCGCCCGCGCCGGCGACCGGATCCTCGCCAGCCGCGAGCTGTACGGCGGCACGTACTCGCTCTTCACCACCGTCCTGCCCCGCTACGGCATCGAGGTCGAGCTCGTCGACCCCCACGACCCGGCCGCCGTGGCGCGAGCGCTGCCGGGGGCCGCGCTGTTCTACGTCGAGACCATCAGCAACCCCACGGTGGGCGTGGCGGACCTGCCGGTCCTCGCGGCGGCGTGTCGGGAGGCCGGGGTCGTGTCGGTCGTCGACAACACCTTCGCGTCCCCGTACCTGTGCGCGCCGGCGGAGCACGGGTTCGACGTCGTGCTCCACTCGGCCACGAAGTACCTCGGAGGGCACCACGACCTCATCGGCGGCGTCGCCTGCGCGAGCGCCGACCACGTCGCGGCCCTGCGGGCCACGGTCATCGAGACCGGGGGGACCATGGCTCCCCTCGAGGCCTGGCTGTGCCTGCGGGGCCTCGCCACGCTCGAGCTCAGGATGCGGCGACACTCCGAGAGCGCGCAGCGGGTCGCCGAGCGCCTGGCCGCCCACCCGAAGGTGGAGCGGGTGCACTACCCGGGCCTGCCGAGCCATCCCCACCACGCCGTCGCGGAGCGGCTGCTGCCGAAAGGGTTCGGGGGCGTGGTGGCGTTCGAGGTCCGGGGCGGCGTGGAGGCGGGGATGCGGTTCTGCGACGCCCTCGAGCTCGTCTGGATCGCAGCGAGCCTCGGCGGGACGCACTCGCTCGTGGGGCACGCGGCCTCCACGACGCACCGGCAGCTGGATCCGGAGGCGCGACGGGCGGCGGGCATCGCGGACGGGCTGGTGCGCCTCTCGATCGGGCTCGAGGACGTGGAGGACCTCCTCGCCGACGTGGAGCGAGCGCTGGAGCGGGTATGAGGCTGCGGGTCGCGGTGCTGTTCGGAGGGCGCTCGGCGGAGCACGAGATCTCGTGCCTCTCGGCGCGCTCGGTGATCGACGCGATGGACCCGGGGCGGTACGAGGTGATCCCCATCGGGATCACGAAGGAGGGCCGCTGGGAGCTGCTGCCGGAGGGGCCGCCGGCCCCGCCCGACGGGACCGACGCGCCGCTGCCGTCGGTGGAGCCTGGGGCGGGGACGGAGGTCGCGCTGGACCAGGAGCCGGGGGCCAACGCCCTCGTGCTCGACGACGGTTCGCGCACGGGGATCGACGTCGTGTTCCCCGTCCTCCACGGGCCCTTCGGGGAGGACGGCACGATCCAGGGGTTCCTGGAGATGGCCGGGGTGCCCTACGTCGGCAGCGGGGTCCTCGCGTCGGCCGTGGGGATGGACAAGGCCGTGCAGAAGACGCTGTTCCGGGCCGCCGGGCTCCCGGTCGTGGAGCACGTCGTGGTCCACGAGCGCGAGTGGCGGATCGACCCGGATGCCGTCGAGGCGCGCGCCGAGCCCCTCGGGTACCCGCGGTTCGCCAAGCCCGCCGCCCTCGGCTCTTCGGTGGGCGTGACGAAGGTGCACGGGCCCGAGGAGCTCGCCGCGGCCATGGAGGAGGCGTTCCGGTACGGACGGAAGGCGCTCCTGGAGCGGGCCGTGGAGGGGGCGCGGGAGATCGAGTGCGCGGTGCTCGGCAACGACGAGCCCGAGGCCTCGATCTGCGGCGAGATCGTGCCCCTGGGGCACGAGTTCTACTCCTACGAGGCCAAGTACCTGGCCGAGGGCGGGGCCGAGCTGCTCATCCCCGCGCCGCTGGAGGGGGCGACGGTCGAGGAGGTCCGCCGCCTCGCGGTGGCGGCCTTCCGGGCGATCGACGCGGCCGGGATGGCTCGCGTGGACTTCCTGCTGGGGGCGGACGGGCGGGTGTTCGTGAACGAGGTGAACACGATCCCCGGCTTCACCCGGATCTCGATGTACCCCAAGCTGTGGGAGGCCTCGGGCGTGCCCTACCCGAAGCTCGTGGACCGCCTGATCGAGCTGGCGCTGGAACGGCACGCGGCGGAGGGCAAGCGCGCGATCTCCCGATAGGGCCCGCGGCGCGCGCCACGCCCGCCCATCCCGCCGACCGTGCGACGGCCCTCAGGTCCTCAGAGGTGGACCACCGGGCAGGTCAGGGTCCGGGTGATCCCCTCGACCGCCTGGATCTTGGCGACCACGAGCTTGCCGAGCTCGTCGACGTTCTTGGCCTCGGCCCGGACGATCACGTCGTAGGGGCCGGTCACGTCCTCGGCCTCGAGCACGCCCTTGATCTCGCGGACCGCCCTGGCGACCGACGCCGCCTTCCCCACCTCGGTCTGGATCAGGATGTACGCCTGGACCACGCCTGGACCTCCTGCGCTCGGAGCCCTCATGCTAGGCGGCGGCCGCCCGGCGCCGCAACCGCGCCGTAGGATGGGGGTGCAGGAGCGGGGGGAGCCGTGATCTTCGAGGACCGCGTCGACGCCGGCGAGCGCCTCGCCGAGGCCCTGAAGGAGCACGTGGGGCCGGACGCCGTCGTCCTCGGCATCCCCCGCGGGGGCGTGATCGTGGCCGAGGTGGTGGCGCGGACCCTCGGCGTGCCCCTCGACGTCGTGGTCCCGCGGAAGGTGGGCGCCCCCGGCAACCCCGAGCTCGGCTTGGGCGCGGTGGCGCCGGGGGTACGGGTGCTCGACCCCTGGCTCATCGAGCGCCTCGGCGTGAGCGAGGAGTACCTGGAGCGCGAGA
The DNA here is from genome assembly GCA_002898915.1 of bacterium HR12. Lineage (GTDB taxonomy): Bacteria > Actinomycetota > UBA4738 > UBA4738 > HRBIN12 > HRBIN12. The sequence continues at coordinate 1,767 of BEHO01000028.1, read as the reverse complement.
TCGCCGCGGAGGAGGCCGAGACGGTCCGTCGGCTCCGGGTCTACCGGGGCGACCGACCGCCCCTCGACCTCACCGGCAGGACCGCGATCGTGATCGACGACGGGGTGGCGACCGGCGGGACGGCGGTGGCGGCGCTGCGGTGGGCGCGCGCCCAGGGGGCCGAGCGGGTGATCCTCGCGGTCCCCGTCGCGCCGCCCCAGACCATCCAACGGCTCCAGCATGAGGCCGACGAGGTCGTGGTCCTGGCCACGCCGGAGCCGTTCTTCGCCGTCGGGGAGTGGTACCGGCGCTTCGACCAGACCTCCGACGAGGAGGTGGTCGAGGCCCTGCGCCGCGCCGCGGGGACGGCCGCGTGAAGGCGTTCGAGCTCGCCGTCGCCGCGGTCCTCGCCGCGGGCGGGGTGCGCTCGCTCGTCGTGTGGTCCCGGCGCGCGGTGGGGGAGGCCACCCTGCGCGACCACCTGTGGTTCGCGGCCTTCGTGACCGGGCGGGTGGGCCTGTGGCTCTCCCTCGCCGGCCTGTTCGCCATCTCGGCGGCGAGCGACGCACGGGGACGGGCGTTCCTCGACGAGCTCGCCGCCCTGCGCTGGTACGCGCTCGTGCCGCTGGCGCTCGCGGCGGTGCAGGTCGCCGCGGGGTACTTCCTCGGCCGGGGCGAGGGTTAGCCCACTACCTTGACGATGGCCTCGTCGAGCTCGGGGAACTCCCGCAGCCGCGCGACGCGCTCCGCCTTCAGCCGCTCCACGATGTCCCGGTACTCCTGCATCCGCCCCTGCCGCTCGTAGAGGCGGCGCGGCTGGAGGAGCTCGAGGTCATCGAAGTCCGGGACCTCCTCGGCCACGAGGTAGCCGAAGTCGGGATCCTCGGTCCAGGTGATCGTGCCCTCGACGATCGCCTTCACGCAGGCCGAGGTGTGAGGGATCTTCACCTTCTTCGAGCGCTCGTCGCCCTCGGGCCCGCCGACCCGGCCGGTGTTCAGGAGGTAGGTCTCGATGGGGTGCGTGTCGAGGAGCTCGAGGATGCGGTTGCCCTGCAGGCCGTGGGGGAGGGGGAAGAAGGGGTTCGTGCCCGGGACCCGGAGGAACTTGCCGGCCTCGGCGGCGCCGCCCGCGCTCGTGCCGGTGGTCTCGCCGAGCATGAAGTACGCGGCGGCCTGTTCCTGATCGAGCTTGGCGACGGCGGGGATGATGTTCTCGTTGCGGTTCAGGATCAGCAGGACGTCCACGGTGCCGACGTCGCGCGGGTCGCGGTAGCGCTCCAGGTCCCGCATCTCGAAGACGGCCCGCCCGTTCTGCGTGTAGGACTCCTCGAAGAAGTTCACGTGCCCGTGCTCGTCCTGGTACACGTTCTCCAGGTACGCCGTGGGCTTCGTGACCGCGTTGTAGATGTTCGGCTCGAAGTCGGGGTCGAGGCTGAACGTCTTGGCGAAGCAGCCGTTCTCCGTGCCGTAGACCTTGCCGCCGGGCATGAGCGCGACGAAGTCGTCCTGCACCGGCAGCGACCCGTTCTGCGTCGTGAACGTGGTCGTGGTCTTGCCGGTCCCCGAGAGGCCGATGATCATCACGACCTTCTCGCCGGCGGCGGTCGGGATCACCTTGAGCCCGGCGTGGAGGGCGAGTCCCCCGAGGTCGTAGACCTTCTTGTTCCACATCCGCAGGCCGCCCTTCTTCGACTCGCCGAAGTAGTCGGAGTTCAGGACCCGCGTGACGCCGTTCTCCAGGTCCACCGCGATGACCCGGTCGTCGGGGTAGCCGGGGGCCGGGAGGTT
>BEHO01000027.1 GCA_002898915.1 bacterium HR12 | reverse complement strand
CCGCCGGCGCCGCCCCGACGTGGTCCTCGCCGACCGGCGGGGGAACGTAGACACGCGCCTGCGGAAGCTGCGCGAGGGCGAGGTGGACGCGATCGTGCTCGCGGCGGCGGGGCTCGTGCGCCTCGGCATCGTGCCCGAGCACGCCGCGCCGATGTCCACCGCCGAGATGCTCCCGGCCCCCGGCCAGGGGATCCTCGGCGTCCAGGCCCGGGCGGACGACGAGGCGACGCTCGCGGCGCTCGCGCCCCTCGAGCACCCGCCCTCGCGCCTCGCCCTCCTCGCCGAGCGCGCGATCATGCGTCGGCTCGGCGGGGGGTGCGCCCTCCCCCTCGGCGCCTACGCCGAGGCCGTCGACGGCCGGGTCCGCCTCACCGCGGCCGTGTTCACCCCCGACGGGGCGCGCGAGGCCCGGGCGAGCGCCGAGGCCGCCGACCCCGAGGAGGTCGCCGCGGCGGTCGAGGCCGACCTCCGCGCCGCCGGCGCCGAGGAGATCCTGCGGACGGTCCGGTCATGAGCCCCCGCGCGAAGCCCCTCGCCGGCAGGACCGTCCTCGTCACCCGCCCCGCCGAGCAGGCCGACGAGCTCGTCCGCCTGCTCGAGCGCCGGGGCGCCCGCGTGATCCTCGCCCCGGCCATCGAGCTCGTCCCCTCCCGCTCGCCGGCGCTGAAGCGGGCCCTGCGCGAGCTCGCCGAGGGCGCGTACGCGTGGGTCACGCTGACCAGCCCCCGCACGGTCGAGGTCCTCGCCGCGCACCTGCGGCCCCGCGAGGTCCGCGCCAAGGTCGCCGCGGTCGGCGAGGGGACCGCCGAGGCCTTCCGACGCTGGGCCCGCCGCGACCCCGACCTCACCCCGAAGGTCTTCACCACCCTCGGCCTCGCGCGCGCGTTCCCTCGGGGGAGCGGCCGCGTCCTCTGCGCCCGGGCCGACATCGCCCCCGAGGGGCTCGAGGACGCCCTCGCCCGCAAGGGCTGGACCCCCGAGCGGGTCGAGGCCTACCGCACGCGCCTCGCCCGCTCGCTCGCGAAGGAAGCCCGGGACGCGCTCCGGCGCGGCGAGGTCAACGCCGTCACCTTCACGAGCGCCTCCACCGTCCGCGGCTTCGTGCGCGCCCTCCGTGCGGTGAAGGGGAACCCGAAGGTGGTCTGCATCGGGCCGGTGACCGCGCGCGCGGCCCGCGAAGCCGGGTTCAGGGTGCACGCGGTGGCGAGCCCCCACACGATGGAGGGGCTCGTAGCCGCGGTCGAGCGCGCCCTTGGCTGACCCGCCGCGCGCACCCGTCCCGCGCATCCGGGTGAGGCCCGCGATGTGCGATGAGGATCGGCTCGGCCCCTTGGCCCCACGGATGACCCCGACGATCGCCCGAGATCATCCGGGTCCCTGGGTCGCCCCCCTTGACAACGCAGAGAGAGAGTTGCGTTGGGAAGCGGTTCTGGGATGTCGTCTCCGGCACGGTCGGCGTGGATACCGACCAAGAGAACCCCCCGCCGGGTGGGCACCACCTGACGGTCAGCGCGATCTACCCGGAGCTCGGACTCGTGCGGCAGAGCACGCTTGTTCAGTTCCACGGGAACTACGACCGAGCGACGTGGGTCAAACGGACGAGCGATGCCCTGGGTGGGGAGGTGACCGTTCGGCACCAGAGCCGGGAGTGGGAACCCTTCCGGGGGAGCAACGTGGACTGCAACCTCAGCGCAGGTACGTGGGTTCAGACCAAGGAGACCAGCTTCATGCCCACCCGCTCCTGGACCCAGTACCAGGTTCCGGACTACGACCCGCCCCAGGAGCACGTACAGATCAAGCTGGTGATCGAGAACCAGCTCCTCGGATGCATCCCGCAGGATCCCTGCCGCGCGTCCATCGCCGTCGATCACGCCCGCGCGAGGGGGTTGTAAGCGGTGAGGGTCCGACGCGGGATACTCGTCGCCGCCACCGTTCTCGGCCTGGGCGTGGGAGGGGCGGTGGTCGGCCTGCCATCGTGGCGGTCGGCGGACCTCTCCGCCCCCGCAGCGGAGGATCTGCCCTATCCCTACTGCTGGCCCGATGCGAAGGAGCCACCCCCATCGCCCACGCCCTGGCCGGGGATCCCGGCCGAGTACCTTGTCAGGGGCGATATGGCAGCCGGTCCCGAACCCGTCGCGCACGCGATCGTCCGCGGCTCCGTGCTGAGCTGGACGACCGAACCACTGAAGGGACCGGGCTGGCTGGAGGGAGAGGCCTCTGCGTGGGTCACGCTCGACCTCGAGGAGGTCCTCTGGGTCACGCCGTGGTCGGGGACCTCCGACGTGGGCTCGCTCGCGGGGCTCGAGCCGGGAAGGTACCGCGTCGGCCCTCTGTACGTCCGAGGGGACGACCCCTTCGCCGGCACCGCCAGCCTCGACCACCTGGTCTGGGGTCTGCGGGAGGTCGCACCGGACGGAACCCTGCGGGTCTCCTTCGTCGCCCGCGTGGACGGTTCCACCGTCGTCGTGTTCTCCGGCGACCCCGTGATGACGAAGCGGAACTCCCTCATCCTCCAGGCCTTCCTCGAGTGGTCCGGCTATCCGCTTCCGAGCCGGGACCCCCTGGAGCTCCTTCTCGCCTGGAGCCGTGAGTTCGCCGAGTACGAACACCGCGGCGTCGAGCCGTCCCTCGGCCCCATCGGCGCGGCCTACCAGCGGTTCCTCGCGGAGGTGGTGATGCAGCTCAACCGGTTCCCCCGCGTCGGCACACCGGAGTGGTGGCGGGCCGCTCCTCCTGAGTGCCGCAACGTGCAGGACGCCCCACCGTGGGTGCTCGAGGATCTCGCTCCGCGAACGGTCTTCGTCCGCGCTGAGCGGGGCTGGTGGGAAGCGTCGGACTGGGCGCTGTGCCTCAGGGTCGGGCTCGGCGACCTCGGGTGCAGCCTCTTCGACGCCGGGGCCCCCTCCGAGTACTTCCGCTTCCCCGACGTCCTCGTGGAGCCCGGCGGGTCCATCCGGATCCAGATCGGCAAGCTCCTCGAGCAGGGCGGCCCCTCCTGGGTCCGACGGGTCGACATCGGTGAGATCCCCTGGGGCACGCTCGCGAGCGGCGATCCGATCCTGATCGACCTGAACCTCGCCGAGGGCATCGCGGGCTACGAGCAGCTGCAGGCAGATCCATCCGCGGCGAGGGTCGTCGTCCGGATCCTCACGCCTGCCGAAGCCGAGGCGATCGACCGTCAGATCGTGGAGGCGCAGGCCTAGGTCGAGAGCCCTGGCTCGGGCGGTCCGGAACGCACGACCGCTCCCCGGCTCGCGGGGTACCATCACGGCGATGAGCTTCCCCAGGCATCGGCCGAGACGGCTGCGCCGGACGCCGGCGCTCCGCGCCCTCGTGCGGGAGGTGGAGCTCTCGCCCCGGGACCTCATCGCACCCCTGTTCGTGAAGGAGGGGATCGCGGAGCCCGTCGAGATCCCGTCCATGCCCGGCCAGTACCAGCACACGCTGGAGTCCCTCCGCAAGGAGGCGGCCGAGATCGCCGCGCGCGGGGTGACCGCGTTCATGCTCTTCGGCGTGCCCGAGCGCAAGGACGCCGAGGGCTCGGAGGCCTGGAACCCGGACGGGATCGCCCAGCGGGGGCTCCGGGCCCTGCGCGAGGAGCTCGGCGACGACCACGTCATCATGGCCGACCTCTGCCTCGACGAGTACACCGAGCACGGGCACTGCGGCGTCCTCGACGAGGAGGGGCACGTGGACAACGACGCCACCGTCGAGCGCTACCGCCGCATCGCCGTCGCCCAGGCCGAGGCCGGCGCCCACCTGGTCGGCCCGAGCGGGATGATGGACGGCCAGGTCGCCGCGATCCGGGACGCGCTCGACGAGGCGGGCTTCCAGCGGGTCGGCATCATCGCCTACGCCGCCAAGTTCGCGAGCGCCTTCTACGGCCCCTTCCGCGAGGCGGCCGAGTGCGCCCCCCGCTTCGGCGACCGCACCGGCTACCAGATGGACCCGCCCAACGCGGACGAGGCGATCCGCGAGGTCCTCGCCGACATCGAGGAGGGCGCCGACATCGTCATGGTGAAGCCGGCCCTGCCCTACCTCGACATCATCCGCCGGGCCAAGGACGAGACCCGGTTCCCCATGGCCGCGTACAACGTCTCCGGCGAGTACGCGATGCTGAAGGCGGCGGCCCTGAACGGCTGGCTCGACGAGCGGAAGGTGGTCCTCGAGGCGCTGACCGCGATCCGCCGGGCGGGCGCCGACCTGATCCTGACCTACCACGCGAAGGACGCCGCGGCCTGGCTCGCGGGCTGAAGCCCGGGGTCCTCCTGTGTGCTATGGTCCGCCCATGCGTGTGCACATATCCCTGGACGAGGATCTCGTGCGGGAGATCGACGAGCTCACCGGCCCGCGCGGCCGCAGCGCCTTCATCGAGGAGGCGGTCCGCCGCGCGGTGGACCAGGAGCGCCGCTGGCGCCTCATGCGCTCGGCGATCGGATCCATCGCCGACGAGGGACACCCCTGGGACGAGGACGTCGCTCGCTGGGTGCACGATTCCCGCCGCGCCGACGAGCGCCGCGTCGGGTGATGGCCAACGTCCTCCTGGACTCGACCGTCGTCATCGACGTCCTGAAGGGCCGACCGCGGACCGTGGAGCGGTTCCTCCGTCTGGCCGAGATGGGAGACGTCCCCCACGTGTGCGCGATCACGGCCGAGGAGGTCTCGGCCCACCTCCGCCCCCAGGAACGCGAGGCGGCGGGCCAGCTCTTCGAGGGCCTCGTGACCGCGCCGCTCGGCATCGCTGAAGGACGGCTCGCGGGATGGTGGCGGCGGGAGCTGCGACGCAAGGGTCGGACGATCTCGCAGGCAGACGCGCTGATCGCGGCCGCCGCGGTCGGGATCGGGGCGCGCCTGGCCACCGGTAACCCGAAGGACTTCCCGATCGAGGGGCTGGTCGTCGAGCACTGGCCGGCCGGGCAGTGACGCGTCCCGTAGCATGGGGGGCGACGTGGGCCGCTCCGAGGAGCTGTTCGAGCGCGCGCGGCGGGTGATCCCCGGCGGGGTGAGCTCGCCGGTCCGGGCCTTCGGCGGGGTGGGCGGCACCCCCCGGTTCATCGCCGAGGGTCGGGGCGCCTACCTCACCGACGTGGACGGCGTCACCTACCTCGACTACGTCCAGTCCTGGGGTGCGCTGCTGTTCGGGCACGCCCGGGCCGAGATCGTCGAGGCCGCCGCCGCGGCGGCCCGCCGGGGGACCTCCTTCGGCGCCTCGACCGAGCTCGAGGTCGAGCTCGCCGAGCGGATCGTCGAGGCGGTCCCGAGCGTCGAGATGGTGCGCCTGGTCTCGAGCGGCACCGAGGCCGTGATGAGCGCGGTGCGCCTGGCGCGCGGCGCCACCGGTCGGGACCTCGTGGTGAAGTTCGAGGGCTGCTACCACGGCCACGCCGACGCCCTCCTCGCGAAGGGCGCGGGCTCGGGGGTCGCGACCCTCGGGATCCCGGGCTCGCCGGGGGTGACCGAGGGCGCGGCGCGCGACACCGTGACCCTTCCCTACAACGATCTCGAGGCGGTCCGCGCCCTCTTCGCCGAGCGCGGGAGCGAGGTCGCGGCGGTCGTCGTCGAGCCGATCGCCGCGAACATGGGCGTGGTCCCGCCCGCTCCCGGCTTCCTCGAGGGCCTGCGCGAGCTCACCCGCGCCCACGGCGCGCTCCTCCTCTTCGACGAGGTCATCACCGGGTTCCGGGTCGCCTCCGGCGGGGCGCAGGCCGTCTACGGGATCGAGCCCGACCTCACCACGCTCGGGAAGGTGATGGGCGGCGGGTTCCCCTGCGCGGCCTTCGGCGGCCGCCGCGAGGTGATGGAGCGCCTCGCGCCCCTCGGGCCCGTGTACCAGGCGGGGACGCTCTCGGGGAACCCGGTGGCGGTGGCGGCGGGGATCGCGGCGCTGAACCTCGCGCGGGAGCTCGACCCGTACCCGGCGCTCGCGCGGACGGCCGAGGAGCTCGCGACGGGGCTCGCCGAGGCCTTCGGCCGGAGCGGGATCGAGGCCACGGTGAACCGCGAGCGGTCGCTCCTCAGCGGGTTCTTCACCCCCGGACCGGTCCGGAACTACGCGGGGGCGCGAGCGGCCGACCACGAGCGGTTCGCGCGCTTCTTCCACCACATGCTCAAGCGGGGCGTCTACCTGCCGCCTTCTGGCTACGAGATGTGGACGCTCTCGACCGAGCACGGCGCGGCCGAGGTGGAGCGCACGGTGGAGGCCGCGGCGACCTTCCGGGGCTGAGCGCTCACCCCCGCTCGAGCGCGTCCACCTTCGCCGCGAAGACGAAGTCGGCCTCGTGGAGGCCGTCGATCTTGTGGGTGTAGACGGTGAGCTTCACCCGGCCCCAGCCGAGCTCGATGTCGGGGTGGTGGCCGACCGTCTCGGCGAGCTCCCCCACCCGGTTCACGAACGCGAGCGCCTCGCGGAAGTTCCGGAAGCGCCACTCCTTCTCGAGGTGGTGGTCGTCCACCACCCGCCACCCGGCGTCGAGGTCGGCGAGGTAGGGCTCGATCTCCTCCCGCGTGAGCGGTGGCACCCCGCCCCGGCAGGGGACACACTCCATCGACGCGAGGTCCCGGCCCACGATGTCGATGGTCGGGGGAGCGGCGAGATCCGTCAAGCGGCGAGCCGCAAGCGCGCGTCGCGCGCGCCCCGTCGAGACCTGGACGAGGAGCGGTCGCGGAGGCGCCCCGTCAACACGTGGACGACGATCCGGGGTCAGCCCGCCGGCACCTGTCAACCCCTTGTCCGCATCGTCCGCGGTCGAAGCCGTCAGGGGGTTGACGCGGATCGGCGGGGGCAGCCCGTCCGGTCGTCCACCCGGTGACACGGGCCGGGGAAGGGCCCGGCCGGGGAGGGGCCCGGCCGGGAACGGGGCCGGCCGGGGTTGCAGGACGGGGCCCGGCGGGCGGGAGTCGGCGAGGGGGTGACGCGGCCCGCGCTCAGCCGCGGCCGGCCGCGAGGCGCTCGGCCACCATCCGCTCCGCGGCCTGGCCCGGCGAGATCCCCTCGGCCTCGGCGCGCCGGAGGCAGGCCTCGAGCGTCTCGCCGATCGCCCGGAGGCGCGCGTCGCGGACGGCCTCGTCCTCGCCGAGGAGCTCGAGGGAGGCGAGGTGGATGATCCCGCCGGCGTTCACGACGTAGTCGGGCGCGTAGACGATCCCCCGCTCCGCGAGGCGATCGGCGTCCTCCGGCTCGCCCAGCTGGTTGTTGGCGGCCCCCGCGACGATGCGGCAGCGGAGGGTGGGGATGGTCTCCCGGTTCAGCACGCCGCCGGTGGCGCAGGGCGCGAGCACGTCGCACGGCGTCGCGAGCGCCTCCTCCGGCGGCACGACCTCCGCACCGAGCTCTCGGGCGAGCGCCTCGGCCCGCTCGGGCACGACGTCCGCGAGGACGAGCTCGGCTCCGGCCTCGGCGAGCAGGCGCGCCAGGACGCCCCCCACCGCGCCCACACCCTGCACGGCCACCCTGGCGCCCACGAGGTCGTCGGCGCCGATCGCGTGCCGGACCGCGGCCCGGATCCCGTGGAACACGCCGACGGCGGTGGAGGGGGCCGAGGATCCCGAGCCACCGGCCTCCACGCTCCGACCCATCACGTGCCGCGTCCGTTCGGCCACGACGTCCATGTCGCGCTCGGAGGTGTTCATGTCGCAGGCCGTCACGTAGGTGCCGCCGAGGGCCTCGACGAGCTCGCCGTAGCGGAGGAGCAGCGCGCGGCGCCGCTCGCCGGTCGGGATCTCGGGGACCGCCAGCACCGCCTTGCCCCCGCCGAGGGGCAGCCCGGCGATCGCGTTCTTGCTCGTCATCGCGGCTGAAAGGCGGAGGCCGTCGCGGAGCGCGTCCGCGGGTTCCGGGTAGACCTTCATGCGCGTGCCGCCCGCCGCCGGGCCGAGGACGGTGGAGTGGACGCAGACGAACATCCAGGTCTCGGTGGCGGCGTCGTAGCGGACGGCCACCTCCTCCCCATCGGAGCCGCGCAGGAGCTCGGCGAAGGCGTCGGCCACGGGCGCATCATCGCACGGCGCGGCTCCGGTGCGCCCGCCCGGGCCGCGCGACGGCGGCGCGGATGGCCCGAGAACGGAGGCGGCGCCGGGCGAACGCCCGGCGCCGCCTCCCGCGTTCCTCTCGGACCTACGCGTTCGTCACCTCCGACTCAGATCACGGCAGGCTGTCGGCGACGTGGCAGCTCGTGCACAGGGCGTCCGGGTACTGGATCAGGAACGCGCCGTTCGTCGAGGTGTGGGGGAAGTCCCCCGTCCCCGCGGCGGTCCCGGACGGGTTCCCGTGGCACGTGGTGCAGCCCGTCGGGTGGTTGTGCATCGTGCCCCCGAACTCGCTCGGCACCCGCGAGACGTGGCAGGCACCGCACCACTTCGCCACATCGTGGTTGTACTTGTCGGTGCCCCAGCTCTTCGGCGCCGAGTACGTGTGGTTCGGGAACTCCGACAGCAGCTTGTACCCGTAGAGCGAGACCTTCTGCCCGTCCGTGTCCGTCACCTGCGCGTAGTAGCAGGAGCCGACGGGCACGGTGTCCACGTCGCCCGCCACCGGCGTGACGGTCTGCACCACGCCGTCGTTGCCGACGGAGCCACCCTGGTCGAGGTCGCAGACCTCCCACGCGGCCGGGTCGGTGTCCCGGTGCAGGAACACCCGCTTCCACGACGTGGGCCCCGGCGGATCCCACCAGATGATGGTGTTCTCCTTCCACTCCACCGTCTGGACCGTGGACCACGCGCCGCTCGCGTCCGTCGTCAGCACCTTCTCGGCGTTGACCAGCTGGCCGAAGTCGCCGTGCGGCGTGTGGCAGCTCGCGCAGTACAGGCCGCCCCCCGTCGCCGTCTTGGTGTTGGCCGGGGTCGTCGCGTCCACCGCAGGCGGACCGCCGCTGTACTTCCACGAGTACGCCCAGTCCGAGAGCGTCATCGTGACCCCGGTCTCACCGGGCGGTGTCGACGACCCGATCCCGTGGATGGCGTTCCGGCCCGCCGTCACGGTGT
>BEHO01000026.1 GCA_002898915.1 bacterium HR12 | reverse complement strand
GAGGCCCGGCGCCGGCGAGAGGTCTCGCTCCCCGAACCGCAACAGCATGTCGTACTGGATCGTCGCCACGCCCCAGTCTTAGCCTGCGACGAGGGCCCAGGGGTTGTCGGTGGTGAGGTCGTTGGTCGTGCCGATCCGCAGCACGACCTCGCCGGTGTCCCCCTCCGTCTCCTGCGCGCTCACGGCGCCCGCGAGGCCGATCGTCAACGACACCATCACCAGAACGGGGCCCCACCGCTTCATCTCGCCCTCCGTTCGCTCGGTCCTCGGCCGCCGCGCGAACGTACCCCGGAGCCGGGGGGTCCGTGGAGGTCGCTTGCCACCAGGGCAACCGTTCGCCGGAGTTCCCGTTCCCGTCCCGCGGCCGTCAGGCCTCGGCCTCGCGGGCGGCGATGATGCGCCGGAGCTCGCGGTCCACGTCCTCGGGCAGCGGCTCGGGCTCGTGGGTGGCGAGGATCTCGCGGACGCGCTCGCGGGCCCGCTCGCGCGCGCCCGGGCGGCCGGTCCGCTCCCAGGCCTCGAGGGGCTCGAGCGCGAAGCTCGGCGGGAGCCAGACCTCCTCGAGCTCGGCCCGTCCGAGGGTCTCCTCGGTGACGGGGATCCCCTCGCACACCTCGCAGATCAGGCGGAACAGCTCGGCGTCGAGGACGACGTTCACGTTGTCGTAGACGGCGGCGCCGTGGAGGGTCCCGGTGCCGGTGATCATCTCCGCGCGCCCCGCCGCCGCCACCGCGAACAGCGACACGGCGTGCTGGAGCCCGGCCTGCCAGTCCTGGGTCTTCGCGCCCGTGTCGAGGGCCATGATGTTGATCGGCACCCGGTACCGGTGCGCGAGCTGCGCGAACGCGAGCTTCAGCAGCGTGTCCTCGGGCCCCCAGTCCTGCCGGTAGTCGCCGGTGCGGAGATCCATGAAGGTGGGGTACGGGCCGCAGAAGGTGACGGCGCCCGGCACGAGCGCCTCGAGGATCGTCATCCCGCCCACCATCTCGGCGTTCATCGAGACGAGCGTGCCGGCGAGCGTGGCCGGCGCCGTCGCGCACCCGATCCCCATCGCCACGAACCCCGACGGCAGCCCGCCGCGGGCGAGCTCCACCGCGGCCTCGATCGGCCCCTCGTCGTAGACGAGGGGGCTGATGCAGCACTGGTACGTGGAGACGATGGGGCGCTCGCGGAGCTCCCGGTCGCCGCCGGCGACCACCCGGGCCATCTCCAGGACCACCTGGGCGTCGCGCCGGCTGTAGACCTCGTTGTGCTGGGCGTGCTTCGTCGAGTGGGCGAGCATCACGTAGGTGTAGTGGGCGGCCTGGGTGTGCGGCGGCACGTCCGAGGGCGCCACCGTCGGCCACTGGTAGGCGAGCTCGGGCACGGCGTCGGTGACGCGCGTGGTCTCGACGAGGTCGCGCATCGTCGAGGGCCGCCGCCTCCCTGTCTCGAGGTCCACGACGAAGGCGCTCGTGCCGTCCCCGGAGAGCCAGCCGGCGCTGCCGTCGATCGGGAGGTCGAGGGCGGGGTCGCGGGCGCACATGACGAAGCTCGGGGGGATCAGCGCGAGGTGCTCCTCGACCATCTCCGGCGGGAAGCGCACCCGCATGGCGGCGTCGTCGACGCGGGCGCCGGCCGCCGCGAGCTCGCGGCGGATGCGCTCGGAGCGCACCTCGAGCCCCACGCGCTCGAGCACCCGCAGGGTGGCCCGGTGCACCCGCTCGAGCTCGTCCTCGGTGAGGACCTCGATGGTGAAGGGGTGTCGCAGGCCGCGGATCCGCGGGGTCTCAGTCGCCACGGCGCTCATGGGCGGCGATCACCTCCCGGAGGCGCGCGTCGACGTCGGGAGGCAGGGGCGCGGGCTCGTGGGTCGAGAGGAGCTCGGCCGCCCGCTCGCGGGCGTGGTCGGGGGGCTCCGGTCGTCCCTTGCCCTCCCAGGTCTCCCAGGTGTCCCGGTCCATGAAGCGCGAGGTCCAGGTCTCGCGCATGTGGCGGAGCGTGTGGGGCTCGCCGAGGAAGTGGCCGCCGGGCCCCACCTCCTCGATCACCTCCACGGCGAGGGTCTCCTCGTCCACGGCGATGCCGAGGGGGATGGGGCGCACGAGGTCGAAGGCCTCCGTGTCCAGGAGGAGGCCGACCGGCGAGAAGGTCCGCCCGCCGTCCCGGAGCCCCGCGCCGAGGACGAGGTCGGGGCCCGTCATCCACGCCGCCGTCATGCCGAGGCCGCCCTCCGCCCCCGCCTGCCAGTCCGAGGCGCGGGAGCCCGTCGCGAGGGCCTCGACCCCGGCGGCGAACCCCAGGTGGTGGGCGACCTGCACGAAGGCCATCTGGAGGCGGAGGGCGGCGGAGCCCGCGGGGACGCGGTGGGCTCCCGTGCGGAGGACGCGCGCGGCGAGGAAGAGGCGAGCCTCGGGGACGCGGCCGAGCACGCGGGCCGCGGCGCCGAGGGCCTGCTCGAGGGCGTTCGCGAGCGTGACCGCGAGGCTCTCGGCGAGGGCCGGCTCGACGACGAGCCCGAGGGGCAGGCCCGCCCGGGCGAGCGCCACCGCCGCCTCGAGCCGCTCGCCCTGGAGCCCCTCGGCGGGGGCGAGGGCGGAGAGGGGTGGGCGCCCCCGCAGCCCCTCCTCGGTCGCCAGGATCCGGGCGATCTCGACCACGGCCTCGGCCGTCGCCTCGTCCCGCGGCACCTCGGTCAGGACGTGCTTCGTCGTCCGGTTGAGGAGCGCGTGGAGCTCCCGGAGCGGGCGGACCGGCTCGGGTACGTCGAGGGCGCGGACGGCCGGGCCGACGACCCCCACCTGGGGGAGCGCGTCGGCGAGGAGGGCCGCGCGCTCGAGGTCCTCGATCCCCGCGGCCCGGCGCGCGTCCGTCCCGAGCTCGACGATCTCGGCGGCGGGCCAGGCGAGCCCGAGCCACCCGGTCCGCCCGTCGATCGGGAGGTCGCAGGCCGGCTCCCGCCCGGCGAGCACCAGCCCCGGGGCGCCGGACGACGGGAGCTCCAGGCCCCGGTCGGCGAGGGCACGGCGGACGCGCTCGACGAGCCGCTCGAGGTCGCCCTGGGACAGGATGCCGAGACCCGGGCCGTGGGGGAGGGCGAGGATCCGTCCGCCCTCCGTGCCGGCGAGCGCGCGGTCCCGGACGGCGTCGATCGGCCGCATCCGCCCGATCGTAGGACGTCCGGGGCCCGCCGGGCGCGGTCCGTCCCTCCCGCCTCCGGCGGGGCGGGTGGCCCGGTGCTTGCATCCCCCCGCCGGGGGCCTCAACATGGCCCTCGACCTGCCGATACGCAGAGCATGAGCGCGGGCGCAACCACCTCCGTCCCCTCGGCCAAGGGCTCGGCGCGCCGGATCCCCCTGTGGGGCTGGCGCGGGGAGGGCCGCGCCGAGCGGGGGTCGCCCCCGGGCCGGTGCCCCTACTGCGGCCAGGTCCCCGGCCCGTCCTCCACGGCCTGGTGCCCCGCCTTCGACGACCTGCTCCGGCGCGCGGCGCGCGACCTGCTCGCGGGCTGACGCCCCTTGCGCCGCGGGAGCGAGTGGTGCCAGTATCTCGGCCATAGTGTCCGAGATCTCAGCCAACCCGCCGAACCGCGCCGGGGAGCTCCGTCGGCGCCGCGGATGGTCGAAGCGCGAGCTCGCGCGACGCGTGGGCGTCTCCCGCGCCGGCCTGGGGGCGATCGAGTCGGGCGAGGTGGTGCCCTCCGTGGCGACCGCGCTCCGTCTGGCGGAGGTCCTGGGCTGCACCGTCGAGGAGCTCTTCGGCTCGACCGCCCGGCGGTTCGCCGGGCCGGCCGCCGCGCCCGGAGAGCGGGTCTGGGTGGTCGGGGACCGGCTCCTGCGGGTCGAGGCCACCGCCGTCGGCGAGGTCCCGCACGACGCCGTCATGGGCCGCCGCGCGCTCGAGCGTCGCGCCGAGCCGGAGCCGACCCTCGTCCTCGCCGGCTGCGACCCGGCGGTCGGGCTGCTCGGGGCGGCGCTCGCCCGGCGGGGAGTCCGCCTGGTGCCCCTCCAGCGGGGGACCCGCGCGGCGCTGGAGGCGCTCGGCGCCGGAGTGGCGGACGTCGCCGGCGTCCATCTCCCGGGGCCGGAGGAGAACGAGCGCGCGGTCCGCGGGACGCTCGGCGGTGGCTTCCGGCTGGCCCACGTCGCGCGGTGGCGGGAGGGGGTGGCCGTAGCCGGCGCGGCCCCGCGGCCCACGTCGAGCCTCGTGCGGGCCCGGACGACGTGGGTGGCGCGGGAGGCCGGCTCGGGCGCGCGCGCCTGCCTCGACCGTCTCTTCCGCGAGGCCGGGCGGGAGCCCGCGTTCCGTCGTGTGGTCCGCGACCATCGCTCCGTCGCGCAGCTCGTGCGCGACGGGTGGGGCACGGCCGGGGTCTGCGTGGAGCTCGTCGCCGCCGAGGCGGGCCTCGCCTTCGTCCCCACCGAGACGGAGCCCTACGAGCTCTGCTTCCGAGCGGAGCTGGAGGACGACCCTCGGGTCGCGGCGCTCCTCGCGGTGCTCCGCGACCGCTCGTTCCGCGCGCTCCTCGCGGACCTGCCGGGGTACGACCCCTCGTCGACGGGGGAGGTCCGTGCGATCCCGTGAGCGGGCCCTGGCGGCGGCCGTCGCCCTCTCGCTCCTCGCCGGGTGCGGGGGCGCCACGACCGCCGACCCCGGCTCGCCGGGCCTCCGGATCGCCGCCGCCGCCGACCTCCGGTACGCGCTGGAGGAGCTCGTGGAGGCGTTCGAGGCGGAGCACCCCGAGGTCGAGGTCACCGTGAGCTACGGCTCCTCCGGGACGCTGCTCGCGCAGCTCGAGAACGGGGCACCCTTCGACCTCTGCCTGTCCGCCGACGTCTCCTACGCCGAGCGGCTGCAGGAGGAGGGCCTGACCATGCGCGACGGGGTGTTCGCGTACGCGGTCGGGCGCATCGTCGTGTGGGTGCCGGCGGACTCGCCGCTCGACGCGGAGGGCCTCGGCATGGAGGCGCTCCTCCAGCCCTCGGTGCGGGCGGTCGCCATCGCGAACCCGGACCACGCGCCGTACGGCCGCGCCGCCGTCGCCGCGATGCGTTCCCTCGGCGTGTACGGGCGCGTGCGGGACCGTCTCGTCCTCGGCGAGAACGTCGCCCAGACGGCGCAGTTCGTGCAGACCGGGGCGGCGGACGTCGGGATCATCGCCCTCTCCCTGGCCCTCGCTCCCGGCGCCGAGGGGCGGTGGTGGGAGATCCCGGCCGACGCCCACCCTCCGATCCTGCAGGGGGGCGCGATCATGCGGTGGGCGCGGGACCCGGACGCGGCGCGGGCCTTCGTGGCGCTCCTGCTCGGCCCGGAGGGGCGGGCGATCCTCGCGCGGTACGGCTTCGAGGAGCCCGGCTGATGGACGCGCAGGCGCTCTGGCTGAGCGTGCGGCTCGCGGCGGCCACCACGGGGGCGCTGATCGTCCTCGGGATGCCCCTCGCCTACTGGCTCGGACGCTCCACCCGCCGCTGGAAGGTGCTCGTCGAGGCGGTGGTCGCCCTGCCCCTGGTGCTGCCGCCGACCGTGCTCGGCTTCTACGTGCTCGTCGCGGTCTCCCCACGGAGCCCGATCGGGCGCTGGTACGAGGCCCTCACCGGCTCGCGGCTGCCCTTCACCTTCGGCGGCCTGCTCGTCGCCTCCGTCCTCTACAGCCTGCCCTTCGCGGTCCAGCCCATGGCGGTGGCGTTCGGTCAGGTCGAACGCCGGTTGCTCGAGGCCTCCTGGACCCTGGGCGAGGGCCGGCTCGGCACGTTCGCGAGGACCGTGGCGCCCCTCGCCCTGCCGGGGATCGTCACCGGAGCCGTGCTCGCGTTCGCGCACACCCTCGGCGAGTTCGGGGTCGTGCTCATGGTGGGGGGGAACATCCCGGGCGAGACCCGCACGGTCTCCATCTCCATCTACGACCACGTGCAGGCCCTGGACTACGCGGCGGCCGGGGAGACGGCGGCCCTCCTGCTCGCCGTCTCCTTCCTCGTGCTCGCGATCACGTACGGCCTGCAGCGACGGGCGTGGGCGGTATGGCCGGGTCGCTAGCCCTCGATCTCGAGCGGCGCTACCGGGGTGGGGCCGTGGTGCGCGCCGAGCTCGAGGTGCCGCTCGAGCCGGCCGGGGTGACGGTGCTCTTCGGGCCCTCGGGGTCGGGCAAGACCACGATCCTGCGGTGCGTCGCCGGCCTGGAGCGCCCGGACGCGGGGGCGGTGCGGTTCGCCGACGAGGTCTGGTCCGATGCCGGGAGCGGGCGGTGGGTGCCGCCGCAGCGCCGACGGGTCGGGTTCCTCCATCAGGAGCCGGCGCTGTTCCCCCACCGGACCGTGCGGGGGAACGTCGCCTTCGGCCTCCGCCGCGTGCCGCGCGCGGAGCGGGCGGAGCGCGTCGAGGAGCTCCTCCGGAGGTTCGGCCTCTCGGCCCTCGCCGAGCGGCGGCCGGGGGCGCTCTCGGGCGGGGAGCGCCAGCGGGTGGCGGTGGCGCGGGCGCTCGCCCCGTGGCCGCGGCTCCTCCTGCTCGACGAGCCGCTCTCCGCCCTCGACGCCCCGACCCGGGAGGAGCTCCGCCTGGAGCTCCGTCGCCACCTGGTGGCGGCGGGGGTTCCGAGCCTCCTCGTCACCCACGACCGGACCGAGGCCATGGTCCTCGGGGACCGCATCGCCGTGGTGGTGGACGGTGGGATCCGGCAGGTGGGAGCGGTGGAGGAGGTGTTCTCGCGCCCGGCCGATCCGGAGGTCGCGCGCGCCGTCGGGGTCGAGACCGTGGTGGCCGCTCGGGTGCGGGAGCGCCGCGAGGGCCTCCTCGTGCTCGAGACGCACGGCCGCCGGCTGGTGGCGCTCGACCCCGGGGTCCCGGGCGAGGAGGTGCTCGCGTGCATCCGCGCGGAGGAGGTCGTGCTCCGGCTGACCGAGCCGGTGGCCGAGAGCGCCCGCAACCACCTCCCGGGGACGGTCTCGATGATCCGTCGCGAGGGGCCGCTCGAGCGGATCATCCTCGACTGCGGGTTCGAGCTCGCGGCCCTCGTGACGCCGGAGGCGCGACGGGAGCTCGGGCTCGAGCCCGGGCGCTCGGTGGTCGCGGTGGTGAAGGCCCCCGCGGTGCACTGCATCCCCCGGAGCGCACCCCCGGGCTAGCATGGGGACGTCGTGATCGGCGCCATCCCCTACCGGACCTTCCCCTCCTTCCAGATCGGGCCGGTGCGGGTGCAGACGTTCGGCCTCCTCGTGGCCCTCGGGATCCTCGTCGGCGTCGCCGTGTTCCTCCGCTTCGCGCGGTCGCGGGGGCTCGAGACCCGCACCCTCGAGGGGCTCGCGTGGTTGATCGTCGTGCTGGGCCTCATCGGCTCCCGTCTGCTGTTCGTGCTGACCCACCTCGGCGACTACCTGGATCGCCCCCTCGCCGTCCTCGCGGTCTGGGAGGGGGGCCTCCAGTTCTCCGGCGCGTTCCTCGTCTCGGTGATCGTGATCGTGTG
Organism: bacterium HR12; assembly: GCA_002898915.1. Classification (GTDB taxonomy): domain Bacteria; phylum Actinomycetota; class UBA4738; order UBA4738; family HRBIN12; genus HRBIN12. The sequence goes on along the minus strand of BEHO01000026.1, from coordinate 1,661 downwards.
GTGGTTGCGGCGGCACCCGGAGGTGCCCGGCCGGCTCCTCCTCGACGGGATCGTGCTCGGCCTCGCCCCGGGTCTGCTGGTCGGTCGGCTGGGGTGCGCGGCGGTCGGCGAGCACCTCGGCGGGCCCACGAGCTTCTTCCTCGGCTGGCGCTACCTGGGGGGCGAGACGCGGGAGGGGCCGCTCGTCGTCGGCGAGGTGGTCCACAACACCGCGATCTACGAGATCCTCCTGCTCGTGCCCCTGGTGGCGCTGCTCGCGCGGATGGCGCGGCGCCGCGCGCCGGAGGGGTGGATCACGGTGACGTTCCTCCTCTGGTACGGCGTCCAGCGGTTCGCCACCGACTTCCTGCGGTCGTACGACCGGACCGTCCTCGGGCTCACCGGCGCCCAGTACCTGTGCCTCGGCATGGTCGTCGCCGGCGTGTTCCTGGCGGCGCGGCTCCGGCGCTCGGCTCGGATCGGGGTCGAGCTCGGCTCCGGCTCGGGGGCCTGAACGCGGTTCAGCTCGGCGGCAGGATCAGGCCCGGCGGGGGCGGGTCGCAGAGCTCGAGGAGCCGCGCGTGGAGGTCGGCGACGACGGGCACCATGGCCGGATCGTTCGCCAGGCTCGTGAGCTCGTAGGGGTCCGTCGTCAGGTCGTACAGCTCCCGCTCCCCGTCGATGTAGACGGTGTAGAGGTACCGGTCGGTCCGCACGCCGCAGTAGGTGGGAAGGATGTCCCGCTGCTTCTGCAGGTGTTCCAGGAGGAAGTCCGTGCGCCACGGGGTCGCGGGGTCGGCGAGGAGCGGCAGCAGGCTCAACCCGTCCGCACCGGGAGCGGGCACGCCGGCGAGCTCGGCGATGGTGGGGGCGACGTCGATGTTGAGCACGAGGCTCGGATCGGTGCGGGGCGTGGGCACCAGCGCGTCGTACCGGACCACGAAGGGGATCCGGATCGCCTCCTCGAAGGCCACGCGCTTCGTCCCCCACCGGTGCTCGCCGTAGAGCATCCCGTTGTCGGACATGAAGACGATCAGGGTGTTCTGCAGGCGTCCGGAGTCCTCGAGGGCTCGGAGCAGCTCGCCCACGGCGTCGTCGACCGAGAGGAGCGTCCGGTACTGGTCGATCCGGAAGGCGTCCTTCCGGGCCTGCTTGTCCGCGTCCAAGGGCCGTAGACGCTGCATCCAGGCGGGCTTGTCCGAGATGTCCGGCTCGTTGTAGCTCGGCGGTCGCCACGGCTCGAGGTCCGAGAAGGCGGTCGCGTACCGCGGCTCTGGCGTTGCGGGGTTGTGAGGGGCGTAGGGGGTGAACCAGACGAGGATCGGGCCGGTCTCGCTGCGGATGAACGAGGCCGCCTCCCGCGCGAGCACGGTGGTCGAGTACTCCTCGGGCGTGGATCCGAAGTGCTGGATGACGCCGTCGATGTTCAGGTCGTACTCGAAGTACCCGGAGCGGGGGAAGGCCACCCAGCGGTCCCAGCCGGGGGGCACGTACCCGGTCGCGTACGCCGGGTTCCAGTACCGGTTCAGGTACTTGCCGAAGAACCCCGTGCGGTAGCCGGCCGCCTGCAGCCAGGTCCCGACCGTCGAACGGTCGTCGAAGGACTCCCACCCCCCGTAGGGCGGCTGGTTCCGCCACACGCCCGTGGTGTGCGAGTAGGCGCCGGTGAGCGTGCTCGCGCG
>BEHO01000025.1 GCA_002898915.1 bacterium HR12 | reverse complement strand
GGGTCGCGGTCTTCGGCCGGATGCTCGGCGAGCGCGTGAGCCGGCGGGCGGCGGCCGGGATCGCCCTCGCCCTCGCCGGCGCCGCGCTGATCTCCGGTGGGGACTTCGGGGTCTCGGCGCGTGCCGCCTTCGGCGACCTGCTCGCGCTGGGCGGCGCCCTCGCGGCGGCGGGCTACTTCCTGGCCGGGCGGCGCCTCAGGACGCGGATCTCGCTCACCACGTACACGGGGATCGCCTACTCGACGACGACCGTGGTCCTCGCCATCGCGGTGGCCGTCTCGGGGACGCCCTTCCTCGGGTACGAGCCGAGGGTGTGGGGCCTGTTCCTGCTCATGGCGCTCATCCCCCAGATCGGCGGACACACGGTCTTCAACTACGTGCTCGGGCACGTGGAGACGAGCGTCGTCGCGATCGCCGTGACCGGGGAGCCCGTGATGGCCTCCCTCCTCGCGCTCGCGTTCTTCGGCGAGATCCCCTCGTGGGCGGCGGCGGTGGGCGGGGTGCTGATCCTGGCCGGGATCTACGTGACGATCGCGGCGCAGGCGCGGGGGCGGGCGGAGCTCGCGCCCGTGGAGTGAGCCGGGCTCGCCCGCGCGGTTGACCGCCGCCCCCGGGTGGCCGCCGCGGTCAGAGGTCGAAGCGAGCGATGGCCTGCTCCGCCAGGATCCGCCCGATGGCGAGGCTCGCCGTCGCCGCCGGGGAGGGCGCGTTCCGCACGTGGAGGATCCTCGGTCCGGCCTGGACGGCGAAGTCGTCGGCGAGCTCGCCGCCCTCGCGCACGGTCTGCGCCCGGATGCCGCTCGGCCCCCACGCCACGTCGTCCGGGCCGAGGTCGGGGACGAGGCGGCGGCAGGCGGCGAGGAACGCCCGGCGCGAGAGGTCCCGGCGGAGCTCGGCCAGGCCCACCCGCCAGTGCCGGCGGACGAGGCGCCGGAAGCCGGGCCAGGCGAGGGTCTCGAGCACGTCCCGCGGGTCCACGGCGAGCCGGCCGTAGCGCTCGCGCGCCAGGGCGAGCACGGCGTTGGGGCCCGCCCACACCTCGCCGTCGATCCGCCGCGTCAGGTGCACGCCGAGGAAGGGGAGGGCGGGGTCGGGGACGGGGTAGATCAGGCCGCGGACGAGGTGCCGCGCGTGCGGGCGGAGCGCGAGGTAGTCGCCCCGGAACGGCACGATCCGCATGCGTTCCGGCGCCCCCGTGGCCCGCGCGAGCCGGTCGGACTGCAGCCCGGCGCAGGTGATGAGGTTCCAGGCGAGGACCGGACCGCGCGTCGTCTCCACCACGAGCTCGTCGCCGAGCCGGCGCACGCCGGTCACGCGGTGCCCGAGCAGGATCTCGCCGCCGCGCCCGCGGACCTCTTCGGAGAGGGCCAGGGCGACCCGGCGGAAGTCGACGACGCCGGTCTCGGGCACGCGGAGGGCGCGGATGCCGGCGGCGTGGGGCTCGATCTCGCGGATGCCCTCGGGGCCGAGCTCGGTGAGCCCGCGGAGGCCGTTCGCCTCGCCGCGGGCCCTGAGCTCGGCGAGCCGGGGGAGCTCGTCCTCCTCCACCGCCACCACGAGCTTGCCGCAGCGCTCGTACGGGATCCCGCGCTCCGCGCAGAAGCGCTCGAGCGCCTCCCGACCCTCACGGGCCAGGAGCGCCTTGAACGACCCCGGGGGGTAGGAGAGGCCGGCGTGGACGACGCCGGAGTTCCGACCCGTCTGGTGCCGCGCGAGCTCGGGCTCCTTCTCGAGGACGGCGAGCCGGAGGCCCGGGCGCTCCTCGAGGAGCCGGTAGGCGGTGGCGAGCCCCACGATCCCGCCCCCCACGATCGCCACGTCGTTCCGCTCGGCCACGGTGCAAGGGTAGGTGACGGTGCGGGGAGGGTCTGCGAGCATGCACCGGATGCCCGGGATCGACCTGCACGCGCACTCGAACCGCTCGGACGGGACGTTCGAGCCGGCCGAGGTCGTGCGGCGCGCCGCCGAGCTCGGCCTGGAGGTGGTGGCCCTCACCGATCACGACACGACCGACGGCCTGGAGGAGGCCCTCGCCGCCGGGGCCGAGCTCGGGGTCGAGGTCGTGCCGGGGGTGGAGCTCTCCGCCGAGTACGAGCGCACCTCGGTGCACGTCCTCGCGTACTGGCCGGACGTGTCGAACGCCGAGCTCCAGGCGGAGCTCGCGCGCCTGCGGGACGAGCGCTTCCGGCGAGGGGAGCTCATCGTCGAGAAGCTCCGCGAACTCGGGCTCCCCGTCTCCTTCGAGCGGGTGCGCGAGATCGCGGGCGGGGGCAACATCGTGCGGCCCCACATCGCCCAGGCCATGGTGGAGGCCGGGATCGTGGAGACCGAGCGGGAGGCCTTCGACCGGTACCTCGCCGACGGGAAGCCCGCCCACGTGCCGAAGCACGCGCTCGACCCGGTGGACGCGGTGGGGCTGATCCTCCGGGCCGGTGGGGTGTGCGTGCTCGCCCACCCGGGGATGTGGGGGGACCAGAGCTCGGTCCCCGAGGACCTCATCGAGCGCATGGCCGCCGCGGGGATGCAGGGTCTGGAGGTCGACCACACCGACCACACCCCGGAGCAGCGCGAGCACTACCGTCGTCTGGCCGACCGGCTCGGGCTGATCCCGACCGGGGGCTCGGATTGCCACGGCGAGCGGTACGACCCGATCCGCCTCGGGAGCTCGACCTGCGACCCCGAGGCGTTCACCGCGCTCCGCCGACTCGCCGCGCTAGGATGACCGCGGCTACCAGCCGAGCGCTCGCGCCGCGGCGTCCCAGCTAGGCGCCGCGGCGCCGCTTCTTCGCGAGCTCGTTCGCGGCGCGGAGCGCCTTGTGGCTGCGGGCGATGTCGGGCATCTCGTGCCCGCCGGAGAGCTCCTCGGCGGCCCACCGCGTGAGGTCGCGGATGGAGATGATCCCGACGACCCGACCCCGCGTGTCCGCGACCGGCAGGTGCCGGATGTTGCGGGCCACCATGAGCTCCGCCGCCTCCGCGATGTCGGTCTTCGGCGAGACCGTCACGAGGTCCCGGCGGGTCATGCCGTGCTCGACCCGCACGGTGTGTGGGTCGCCCCCCGCCGCCACGAGGTTCACGATGTCGCGCTCGGTCACGATCCCCCGCAGCTTGGCGCCGTCCAGGACCACCACGGAGGAGATCCCGTGGCGGTGCATGATCTTGGCGACGTCGGCGAACGTGTCGTTCGGGCTCGCCGTCTTCACGTCGGTGTGCATGATGTCGCCGACCTGCACGGTGCACCTCCGGGTCGAGGGGCTGAAGCGTACCGCAGGCCGCCGGGGCCGCGCCAGGCCCGCGGTCAGTGGTCCGAGACGCCCGTGAACGCGAAGCCCTCGATCCGCAGGGCGGGAACCCGGCTGGCGGAGAAGAAGAACTCGCTCGCGAGCTCGGTCTCGCGCCCCACGGCCACGACGTTCGCGAGGGCCTCGAGGATGGACTGGGTGAAGCGGAGGTTCCGCACCGGTCGCGCGATCTCCCCGCGCTCGATGAGGAACGTCCCGTCGCGGGTCATGCCGGTGATGACCGAGGCGACCGGGTGGACCACGTTCGCGTAGTGGAAGCGGGTCACGAGCAGGCCGCGCTCGGTCCCCGCGACCATCTCCTCGAGGCTCGCCTCGCCCGGCTCCATCGCGAGGTTGAGCGGGAACGGTCCGTCGGGGTTCGGAGGCGGCAGCGCGTGCCCGGTCGTCTCCGTCCCGGCCTGCCTCGCCGTACGACGGTCGTACACGCCGTCAACGAACACGCCGCGCGAGATGAGCTCCACCCGTCGCTTCGGCGTGCCCTCGAAGTCGAAGGGGACCCCGATCGTCCCCGGCGCGAGCGCGTCGTCCACGATCGTGACGGCGTCCGCGGCGACCCGCTCGCCCCGGCGGCCGGACAGGCAGGAGCGGCCCTCGATGAGCTCGCGCCCCCCGAAGCCCAGCCAGCCGAGGAACGCGACGAGGGTCGCGACGGCGGCCGGCTCGAGGACGACGTCGTACCGGCCCGGCTCGATCGGCGCCGGGGCGCGCGAGCGCTCCGCCTTGGTCACGGCGCGCCGTCCGATCGCGACGGGGTCGAGCTCCTCGACCCGGCGGGCCACGGTCTCCGCGTACCCGCTCCCGCCCTCGGGGCCCGTCACGACCGCGGACAGCGAGGCCTGCGTGAGGGGAGCCCAGCACCGCTGGCCCTCGGTGTTCGCCAGCGCGACCTCCGAGCCGAGGGTCTCGAAGGCCCCGGCGGCCGCGTACCCCGGCGGGCACTGGGCGACGAGGGCCGCCACGCCCTCGGCGCGCTCGTCGGGCGAGGCGGATGCGGTGCGCTCGTCGAGTCCAGCTCCCTCGGGGGTGGGCTGCGGCGGGGTGAGGCCGGGGAACAGGGGGTCCGCGGGGACGACGCTCGCCATCTCGAGGGCGCTCCGGGCGGCCTCGCGCGCACCCTCCGGCGTGAAGGCGTTGGTGGACGCCACCCCGATGCGGCTCGCCCGCACGACGCGGACCCGCAGATCGGTGTCCTCGCGCCACGTGCTCTGGTGGATCGTGGAGTTCGCGAAGCGCGTGAGGCCTCCCCACTCGTGGATGAGCAGGACCTCCACGCCGTCGGCGCCCGGGAGCTCGAGGGCGGCCTCCGCCACCCGAGCGAACTCCTCGGGACCGAAGGGCCCCGGCATCAGCCGCGGACCCCCACGCGGACGTCGCGGAAGCGAGCGGGCGGCACCCCGTGCCCGACCCGCGCGATCTGGCCCGGCTGGCCCTTGCCGCAGTTCGGCGTGCCCCAGAGCGTCCAGTCCTCGCGACCCGCGACGGCGTCGCAGGAGTTCCAGAACTCGGTGGTGACGCCCGTGTACGTCGGGTTGCGGTAGGGCTCGGTGAGACGGCCGTGCTTGATCCGCCAGGCGATCTCGCACCCGAACTGGAAGTTCACGCGCTTGTCGTCGATGGACCAGGAGCTGTTCGTGGCCATGAAGATGCCGTCCCTCGTGTCGCCGATGATGTCGGCGAGCGTGCCCTCGCGAGGCTCGAGGTTCACGTTCGTCATCCGGATGAGCGGCAGGTGCTGCCACCCGTCGGCCCGCATCGCGCCGCCCGATCGCAGGCCGAGCACGACGGCCGTCTCGCGGGAGGTGAGGAAACCCTCGAGCACCCCGTCGACGATGAGCGGCACCCGCTGCGCCGGGACGCCCTCATCGTCCCAGGCGAACGTCCCGAGCCCGCCGGGGATCGTGGCGTCGGCGGTCACCGACACGAGGGGGCTCCCGTACCGCAGCCGTCCGAGGTCGTCCGGGCGGACGAAGGATGAGCCGGCGTAGGCCTCCTCCATCCCGAGCACCCGGTCGAGCTCGAGCGCGTGCCCGATCGACTCGTGGACCTGGAGCCCCATCTGTCCCGAGTCGAGGACGAGCGTGGTCACCTCGCTCGGACACTCGCGGGCCCGCAGCAGCTCCACGGCCTCGGCGGCGGTGCGCTCCGCCTCCTCGACGAGCCCGAGTCGCTCGACGTGCTCCCACCCGGCCGCCGCGATGTGGCCCCGGAAGGAGTTGGGGTACGAGCGCCGCTGCAGCTCGCCCTCGGCGACGGCGATGGCCTGGATCCCCGCGCCCGTGTGGACCACGGTCTGGTCCACGGCGGTGCCCTCGCTCGTCGCGAGGAACGTGCGCCGGCGGAACAGGTCCGCGCTCGCCTCGGCGAAGGCCAGGCCCTTCACCGTCTGCATCCGGCGGGTGGCCTCCACGAGCAGGGCGATCTTCCGCTCGAGGGGAACGGCGAAGGGGTCCTCCTGCATCGGCGAGTGCCACGTGCCCGTGACGGGTTCCACCTCGGCGAGGCGCACCGGCTCCTTCGGCAGGCGCGAGGCGGCCCGGGCGATCCGGACCGCGAGCTCCGCGGTCCGGGCGATCTCGGCCTCCTCGAGGCGGGCGGTCGCGGCGAAACCCCAGCGACCGGCGGCGAGGACCCGGATGCCGATGCCCTCGGAGCTCGCTCGATCGATGCCCTCCATCTCCTGGTTGCGGACGGTGATGGACTCGGTGGTCTCCCGCACCACACGCGCGTCCGCGTGGTCCGCCCCGAGCCGCCGCGCGGCCTCGACCGCGCTCCGTGCGAGGTCCAACAACGCGAGCCCCTCCGTCCGATGAGCGCGGGAAGCCTACCCGAGGGTCACGACGTCGACACGCGCGCGACGGCAACCACTCGGACCGCGCCCCGGATAGGATGGGGCCCGTGCTCGCGTACCTCGCCGACGTGACGCTGTTCGACGGGCGCGTCCGACGCCCGCGGCGGGGGGTCCTGGTCGAGGGGGATCGCATCGTCTGGGTCGGGGCGCACGTCCGCGCACCGCGGAGCGCGCGGGAGGCGCGGGAGGTCGCGCGGGGGATGGTCGTGACGCCGGGGCTCATCGACGCCCACGTGCATCTGTGCTTCGACGGCACCGCGGACTTCGCCGCGGAGGCCAGGGAGATGGAGAGCGTCGCCGCGGCCACCGTGAAGGCGGTCCGCAACGCCGCGATCACCCTCCGGCACGGCGTCACGACCGTCCGCGACCTCGGCGGGCGGGGCGACGCCGCGATCTGGGTCGCCCGCGCGGTCGAGAGCGGGCGCCTGCCCGGGCCGAGGATCCTCGCCGCCGGCAGGGCGCTCACCGTGACGGGCGGGCACGGGCACAACGTGGGCCTCGGTCGCGAGGTGGACGGGCCCGACGATGTCCGCCGGGCCGTGCGGGAAGAGATCCGCGCCGGCGCCACCGTGATCAAGCTCATGGCCACGGGCGGCGTCCTCACGCCGGGGATCACCGCGGACGTCGCGGCCTTCACGCCGGAGGAGCTCCGAGCCGCGGTCGACGAGGCCCACGCGTGGGGTCGGACCGTGGCGGCCCACGCGATCGGGCCGACCGGGATCGTCCGCGCCGTCGAGGCCGGGGTGGACTCGATCGAGCACGGCTCCATGCTCACGGCGGAGGGGGCTCGCCTCATGGCGGAGCGGGGCACGTACCACGTCCCGACGCTGAGCGCCCTGGTGGGCATGGTCGACCACGCCGACGAGATCCCCGCCTACGCCGCCGAGAAGGCCACCGCCCTCGTGGATAGGGCGCGGGAGGCGTTCCGGCGCTCGATCCGGGCGGGGGTGCGCATCGCGTGCGGGACCGACGCCGGGACGCCGTTCAACCCCCACGGGAGCGCGCCGCTCGAGGTCGTGCGGATGGTGGAGTGGGGCCTGCCCGAGGTCGCGGCGCTCCGCGCGGCGACCTCCGTGGCCGCCGAGCTGCTCCGCCTCCCCGAGGTGGGGGTGGTCGCGCCCGGCGCGTTCGCCGACCTCTGCGCGTACGAGGCGGATCCCCTGGAAGACGTGCGCGCGATCCTCGCGCCGGTGCTCGTGCTGAAGGGCGGGGAGCCGGTCGGCTCGGTCCCCTAGCCGAACGCGTAGGTCTGCGCGATCGAGTCGCAGGGGTTGCCCCGGCCGAAGGTCACGACCATCTCCGTGACGTCTGCCACGCACCAGAACGCGGTGGCCGAGCCCATGGGCGTCTCGCCCCACCGCTCGGGGTGGCGACAGAGACAGTCCGGGGCGCCCTCGTGGTCGGAGAGCATCTCCCGCAGGCGCTCCGCGGTGATCGAGCCGGGCGCCGCCGCCGCGAGGAGCTCGCGCGCCCGGCGGTAGCGAGCGCTCGAGTGCGGCACGTAGGACGGGTCACCCTCGTACCGCTGCATCCGCTCGCACACGTAGTGGTTCGTGTGCGCGAGCGTGCCCCGCTCGTCGGGGCGGAGGATCTCGGCGTCCGTGGCCGACCCCTCGACGTTCGCCACCCGCCCGTCCCGGGCGACGATGACGTGGTTGTAGCTCGAGGCGCGGTCGGGTCGCAGGGCCTCGCGCAGGGCCTCCTCGAAGGTGGGCTGGCGGAGCATCGAGCGGAACTGGATCTCGCGGGGGATGCCGATCCGCTCGTCCAGCGGGGCGAGCTCGTTGCCGGTGAACGACAGCCCGACGGAGCTCCACCCCACGCTGATCCAGAGCCCGTTGCCGATCGTGAGGACGAAGGGCTCGCCCTCGATCCCCCACTCGATCGCCACGAGCTGCTCCTGGTAGGAACGCGGCATGTCGTTGTTGTGGGCCACGAGCACCTTGCCCTCGGCCGTGGCGGGGGGCACGGCGACGAGGTCGGTGCAGCGACCCTGCACCCGGGAGCCGTAGGGCTCGTACCAGATCTCCTCGATCATGCACGCGAAGAGCTCGCGCGGATCGGCCCCGGCCCCCTCGGCGATGCCCTCGAGCTCCTCGAGGTACCAGGGGTAGGCGGCCGCGGTGACCTCCCGGTAGCGGTCGGCGAGGGCGAGCTGCTCCTCGCGCGTGCGCCCGCAGGGGATCTTGGCCTCATCGAAGGCCGAGCGGATGGTCTCGGCGCAGGCGGCGCCGACCTGTCGGCCGGCCTCGCGGTGGGAGCCGCCGACGCGGAGCAGCGGGATCTCGGGCGGGGTCACGATCGGCATCCTAGGCGCGGTCGGCGCCGCGCGTCTCGCGGTCCGGCGGGTGCTCGCACGTCCCGGCCCCTCGGGGTACGGTGACGCCGTGAGCTGGCCCCCGTCGATCGAGCTTCCGCCCCCGCCGCCGCCGAGGCGGGTGGGGGACGTGCTCTCGGCCGCCTTCCGCCTGTACGGACGGTGGTGGCGGACGCTGGTCCCCGTCGTCGCGGTGGTGACGGTCCCCCTCACCCTGCTGCAGGAGTGGGTCGTGGAGGGGCTCATGCCGGCCATGTCCCCGGAGGAGCTGCAGCGGGTGGACCCGGACGAGGCCGCCGGGCGGGCCCTCGCGGCCCTCCTCGTCGCCGCGGCGTTCCTCGTGGCGAACGTCGCCCTCCAGGGCGCCGTGGTGCTCGCCGCGGCGCGCGCCGTGACCGGGCACGGCACGACCCTCGCCGAGGCCTACCGGGTGGGGCTGTCGCGGCTCGGGGCGCTCCTCGCGGGCGGGCTCCTCGCCGGCCTCGCGGTGCTCGTGGGACTGGTGCTGCTCGTGATCCCGGGGATCGTCGTGTTCGTCCGGCTCGCCCTCTTCGTCCCGGCGCTGATCGTCGAGCGCCTGGGGGCGCGCCGATCGCTCGCGCGCTCCTGGGATCTCGTGCGGGGTCGCTCCTGGGCGGTCCTCGGGGCGCTGCTGGTCGGGGGCCTCGTGGCGACCGTCGTGGGGGCCGTGCTCGGGGCGATCGGCGAGCTCATCTCGAGCTCGTGGGTGGTGCTGGCCCTCGTCTCCGGCGGAGCGTCCGCGCTCACGACCCCCATCACCACGCTGATCGTCGTGCTCCTCTACGTGGACCAGCGTCAGCGCAAGGAGGGGCTCACGCTGGCGGCCCTCGAGGCGGAGCTCGCGTCGGTCACCGGGCGGAGCTTCGGGACC